>JAYTWT010000510.1:0-11375 GCA_043743295.1 Alphaproteobacteria bacterium
TACTGGCGCGTCACGCGGAAGCCTGCGAGGCCTTGCCGGCGTTCAGATCCGTGGTCCAGTCATTCACGGTAACGCTGCCGGCAGACTGAATGAGTCAGCCATAGTCGTCTTATACTTCACATTAATAAACTGACTATTATTTGTTATAATACCGTATTTTATACGAGTTTTATAATGTGTTGCTTTATGTGTAATCCGTCGCCTCAGTGATGCGAATCTGAAGAGCGACTAACCACCTTCGTTACCTTCAATCGAAGAGCCGTCGTGGCACTTTACCGTCTGATCCTTGGAGACGGCGGCCCGGTCGGCGCGGATGCAACTGGCGAACACCCCTTCGAAGGCGCTCGATAGAGCAGCCAAATGTCTGCGCTGGTTCTGTCGCAGCATGGGCGTATTGCTGTGCGTCATGCTCAGCCTGGCATGGGCGTCGCCGGCCCTTGCCGAGACCGCATCAGCCCCACAAACCCTCTACGTCACGGTCGGAAAGTCCGAGGCGTTCCGCCTACCCGATGGGATCACCAAGATTGTCGTCGCGCAGCCGGAGACCGCGAAGGTTGATCAGGCGGGACCGGGCAGCCTCTACGTGATGGGCCGAGAGGTTGGTGCGACGAACCTGCTGATCTATGCAGATGATCCAGACGTCCCGCAGGTGCTGAATGTCGAGGTCGGCTATGACGCCGCGCAGTTGGAAACCGACCTTCGCGCTGCCCTGCCAGGCGAGAATATCTATGTGCAAACCCTCTCCGGAGGCCTGCTGCTGAAGGGCGATGTCTCGAGCCCATTGGCTGAGGCCACAGCCCTCGGACTTGCCGAGCGCGCTGCGCCGGATGGGATCGTGTCGCTGCTGAATGTCCGTCCCAGTCAGGTCCTGATCGAAGTGCAGCTGGTCGAGACGACCAGCGAGACATTGCGAGACCTCGGCCTGAACCTCGACGTCGTCGGTAGCGGCGTCGCCCTGGGCACCGGCAATGGATTGGTTGGCGCCGAAGGTGCCCAGAGCATCGCTACGCTTGGCGGGCGCTTTGCGGGACTCAGCCTGAATGGCGCGTTGGCAACTCTGGAGCGTCGCGGCGAAGCTCGTATGCTGGCCCAACCCCGGCTGCTAACCCTCTCCGGCGAGCAGGCCAGTTTCCGCGCTGGGGGCGAGTTCCCATTCCCCGTGCCCGGCGCGCGGGGTGATATCACTGTGGAATTCCGCCCCTATGGAACCGCTCTGACCTTCCTGCCGACGGTGCAGTCCAATGGCCTCATTCGGATTGCCTTGGAGTCAGAGGTCAGCGCGCTGGATGCACGAAACAGCTTACGCATCGCCGGGATCAACGTTCCGTCCCTCAGCACGCGCCGCGTCGCTTCGACCCTCGAACTGCGCGATGGCCAGAGCCTGATCGTTGCCGGCCTCTATGGCACCCGAACCGACGACCAGGTGCGCCAGAGCCCGGGGCTGGGTGACCTGCCGCTCGTGGGCGGCCTGTTCCGCGCGGACCTGCGGCGCACGCAGCGCACTGAGTTGGCGATGATCGTGACTGTGCACCTAGTTCAGGGCTCGGATGCCACGGTGCTGGTGCCGACGAGCGACCTTACCGCCGAACCCACGAAGGCCATAGAGCCACCTACGAAATCGCGTAGCCCGCTTCGCCGATGGATCACCGCCTCGCCGCTAGCGGCTAAGGTCGTGGCGCGTGCAGAAGGTCTCACGCAGATGGGGCTCTCGTTGCCTAAGCGCGCTTGGGTTTTCGCAAAGGCGCTGTCCCGCCGCGTCTTGGGCGATCCGCATAGAGCTCTGGCCACGATTTAGAGAAACACCGCTCCCCCAACCGGGTCGGAGAGTCTAACTTGTGCACTCGACCGGAGAACGCCCCTATGTACGACCTGCACTACTGGCCTACGCCGAACGGCAAGAAGGTGACAATTCTACTGGAGGAGCTGGGTGCGACCTACAAGATCGTGCCGACCCACATCGGTCGCGGTGACCAATTCACCGACGATTTCCTGAAAATCAGCCCCAATAACCGCATGCCGGCCCTGGTCGATCACGCCCCAAAGGATGGCGGCGCGCCAGTCAACGTCTTCGAGAGCGGTGCGATCATGATGTATATCGCCGAAAAGGAAGGGCGCTTCTGGCCGCAGGATGACATCCGCGCCAAATACGAGGTCACCCAGTGGGTCATCTGGCAGATGGCCAACCAAGGCCCCAAGACCGGCGAGCGGGGCCACTTTAGCCGCGTCCCCGCCAGCGCCGGTGACCAAAGCTATGCCAACCGCCGCTTCGCCGACGAGGTCCATCGGATGTATGGCGTGCTGAACAACCGCCTCTACGACCGTCCGTATGTAGCGGGTACCGACTACTCGATCGCCGATATGATCTGCTATCCCTGGACGGCCAGCTGGCAGCTTCAAGGTATCGACCTCAACGAATTTAAGTACTTCAAGCGCTGGTTTGACGAATTGTCGGATCGTCCTGCGGTGACAAAGGGCATGGCGGTTACCGCGGGCCCTGCCGAAGACCCTGCCTCTCTTAGTCCCGAAGAGCAGGATCGACGGCGCAAGCTGCTCTACAACCAGCGCGCACGCCCTGCGCCTGGCTGAACGGTCAAACCACCTTCAGGCGCTGGTGCGGCCCGTCGGGCAGCTCAACGGCGATGGGATCGCCCGGGCGCACCTCGCCGCCGGCCAGCACAACGCTCATGACCCCGGCCTTGCGGATCGGTTGACCCTCGGCATCGCGCCCAAGGCAGGCCGCCATCAGGCCCGGCTGAAGCGCATCAAGTTGAAAGCAAGGGTTACGCAACCCCGTGACCTCGATCACCGCCTGATCGCCGATCCGTAGTCGCGCGCCGGAGGGCAGAGCCAAAAGATCGACGCCGCGCGTGGTGATGTTCTCGCCCATCAGCCCGGGCGTCAGCGAAAACCCCTGCCCCGACAACTCATCGTGCAGTTCAGCATGGATCAAGTGCACCTGGCGCGTATTGGGCTGGGTCGGATCGCGGGCGACCCGGCTCCGATGCTTCACCAACGCCCCACAGTGTGCGTCACCCTCCACGCCTTGGCCCACGATCAGCCGCAAAGCCTTACAGTTGGGCTTGTCAGGCCCATGGGTGGGCTTGGCGCTTACAGCGATCACCACAGCGTTCGACATTAGTTCCCTCAGCTGAACGGTGCACGGGTGGTGATCGGCGCACCCGGGTCCTCCACCAGCGGTTTGGGCGGCGGAGCCCCAACTGGTGCCGACTGGGCGGTGGCGGGCGGCAAGGTCAACACGGTGGTATCAAACATGTCCTGGATCGCCGCGGCTGACGGCGTCGGAGGTTGGCCGACAGGCGGGCGAGTGATCGGCGGCGACACCGTCCGAACCGGGCGCGAAGGCGGGACCAGGATCGGACGAATCCGCTCCAGGCCTGGGGCCGCCATAGACGCGGGTCGCGGCGCGGCTTCAATCCGCGCAGGGACTAGGTTGATCGATGGCGTGGCGGCGGGGGTCGGCGGCGCTTCAACCAGGACCGGCGCGTCTGAGGATACTGGACGGGGCGTTGCAGCAGGCGGCGGCGCCTGACGCGTCAGCATCACCGCCAACCCGATCAGCCCGCCAAGGCCCACCAGGGTCGCCACAATCGCTGGGACCCGCTTCCCGAAGTTCGCCTGACCGCTACGCTTGGCCGCAATACGTTCAGCGCGTTCTGCGAACACGGGCTTGAACGGAGGCTCAGCAGTGTTCAGCGGCAGGTCGATATCCGGCACCCCATTGACTGGCGCATCGATGACCGGTTCCGGTGGTTTGAGAACAGGTCCAACGGCCGGCGGTGGCGCAAGTATCGCCTGCGGCGGTTCCGGACGTCGGATCAGCGACAATTCTGGGTCCGCCCCGGATGCTATCGGTCGAACGAACAGCGGCGTAATCGTTTGCGGCAAATCCACCGCAGTGCCTGGTGTCGAGCTATCCGTCGCCGGCCCAGAGTCAGCGACGGGTATTGGACCGACGCGGAAGGGCGTCTGAGGCATGCGTGGCCAAGCGCTGTTACGCGCGAAGGGATTGTCGTCGGAGTTGGACGCCATGGTCGCGAACCTTGCGCGAAAGTCTGGCGGCACTATGGCTCAGATCGCCGTCCCTGCGCGAGCAGAACGATCAGATAGAGACCCATTGCCGCAGTTTCTCGCAGGCGCATCAGCAGGCGGTTCCATAGGGGCGGCATTGCGCAGTTCAGAGCGATCTCGACGGCAGCGCCCCGCATGCCCTCAAATGCCAGAAACATGCTAATTCGCGGCGTGTGATAACCGTCGCTACAAACCACAATCCGGTCGCAGGCCGTTTGCCGGTAGTAGCGGGCCGCCGCCTGCACATTCTGAAACGTGTTGAGACTGACCTCGTCCAGAACCATCCGATCGGCCGCAATACCCCTTGCCAGAAGCGATTGCGCGATCACGGAAGCCTCGGTCGGTCCGGGACGATGCGCGCCGCCCGAGCAGAAAATGGCGGCGTTCGGAAATGAAAGCCCAGTCCGAAGGCCCAGTTCAATACGCCGAACCAGCGCCGCAGAGGGCGCGCCATCACGACGAAGCGCGGCGCCGAAAATAACGATGAGGGGCTTCAGCCCGACCGACCATTCATCGGTGGACGATAGTTTTCGACCAGATCCAAGCGCTCCGCCTCGCGGACTGAGCGCGTGACGTTCAGCCGCGTCAACACCGTAGCGGCGGCATATTTGCGACGGGCCTTGTCCAGATCAGTTCGCCAGCTCTGGCTGGCCAAATTGTCTGTCTCACCAGCAAACACAACGGTCGCGCCCACCTCCGACAGCTCGGCGATGACATAGTTCGCACCCGCCGGTGGAAGAAATCGGTTCTCATCCATGCGGGTGTACCGATAGCGCGCGCCGGACGCTCCGGCGAAGTCGATCTGTCGGGTCACCCTGATACTCCTTTGCGCGTCGCCCGAACGGTTTTGTACCGATCAAAGTGGGCCGGTGCCAGACCGTCGCGCGCCAATATTCGAGGCGCCGGGCAACCAATTGTAGTCCGACGAATTAGACCAAATCGGGGCTCGGTCCGAACTTCATGGGCCTACGCCTCAGACCCCCTGCCGCGCAAGGCCGAAGATGACGTCTCCACAAGAACACCCAACGGCGTTAGCAAGGCACTGGACAGACGGCCAAAGCGCTCGGACAACCGTAGCCATGGAGAAACCTGCCGCGTTCAGCATATTGGGCCAACCGGATTCCGCAACCGTGGCCTTGACCGGTGACTGGACCACAAAACACTTGGCCGGAGCAGGTGAAGCGCTGGTGCGCGACATGCAAGGGCGGTCCAGCGCCGCCTACGACCTTGGGCAAGTTCGGCGGATGGATACGGCGGGTGCTTTTGCCGTAGTCCGCGCGGCCCAGGGCACGTTTGACATCGCGCGCGTATCAGCTCGGCCCGAGACCCTGCGACTTTTGGAGCTGGTGCATACCGCTCACCAGGTGAAAGCGGTCGTCCGCAAAGAGCCTCGTGGGTTCTATGAGCTGACCATCCGTATCGGTCGGGGCATGGTTAGTCTGCTGGAGGAATTCCTCAGCACAATGGCCTTCCTAGGACACTTGCTGAGCGTCACGCTGCTGACGGTGTTGCGGCTTTTTATCCGGCCTCAAAAAATCCGCTGGGCTCCGATCTTTTCACAGATGGAACGCGCTGGGTTCGACGCCATTCCAATTGTAGCTCTGACGACGTTCTTCATTGGCGCGGTGGTGGCGCTATTGGGCGTCGATATGCTTCGCCAGTTCGGTGCCGAACTGTTTTCGGTGGAGCTGATCGGCGTTGCCGTCCTGCGGGAGTTTAATATTGTCATCACGGCTGTGCTGCTGTCGGGGCGCTCCGCCTCCGCCTTCGCGGCGGAACTGGGCTCCATGAAGATGACCCAGGAGGTCGATGCCATGCGGGTGATGGGCGTTGACCCCTTTGAAGCGCTGGTGTTGCCCCGATTTGCGGCCCTACTGCTGACCATCCCGCTGCTCACGTTTGTGGCCACGCTCGCCGGATTGTTGGGCGGACTCATGGTAACTTGGTCTGTGCTCGGATTGGGGCCCGCGTTCTTCCTACAACGGATCGTCGACAACGTGGGCGCGACGCCCTTTTATCTCGCCCTCGTCAAGGCCCCGTTTATGGCTGCGGTCGTGGCCGGCATCGGCTGTCGCCAAGGCCTAATGGTTGGTGGCGATGTCGAATCTCTGGGGCGGAGAGTGACCACGGCGGTTGTCCACGCCGTGTTTGCGGTCATCATGTTGGATGCGATCTTCGCAATGATCTTCATGCAGCTTAACCTATGACGATGCCGACGCCCGTCAGCGACCCTGCCAATGTCGACGGCCCAGCCATAGAGATTCGTGGACTGTGTACGGCGTTCGGGGATCACAAGGTTCACGACAACCTCGACCTGACCGTGCGGCGTGGCGAGGTCCTAGGCGTGGTCGGCGGCTCTGGCACGGGCAAATCGGTGCTGCTCAATTCAATTATCGGCTTGAGGGTGCCGGACGCTGGATCGATCACCGTGTTTGGTCAGGAACTCGAACACGCCTCCCGCCGGAGTTGGAACGCTCTTGAGCGCGCCTGGGGGGTCCTGTTCCAGAGCGGCGCGCTGTTCTCGAACCTGACCGTTCGGGAGAATGTAGCCGCCCCGATGTTTGAACACACGCGCCTCACCCGCCCTGAGGCCTACGAACTGGCCGACTTGAAGATTGCCATGGCCGGCTTGAGACCTGAGGCGGGATCATTGAAACCCTCGGAGTTATCCGGCGGCATGCGCAAGCGTGCCGGCCTCGCGCGAGCGCTGGCGCTAGACCCCGAACTGTTGTTTCTAGATGAGCCGACAGCGGGCCTGGATCCGATTGGCGCCGCGGCGTTCGATGAACTCCTCAAGGACCTTTCCGACAGCTTGGATTTGACGGTCTTCATGATCACACACGACCTCGACACCCTCTACAGGATCACTGACCGGATCGCGGTCATCGCGGATCAACACGTGGTCGCGACGGCGCCGGTCAAAGAGCTTGAGGCGTCGGACCATCCCTGGATCCAAGAATATTTCCTTGGCGCACGCGGTCGCGCGGTGCGCGCCTCTCGGCAAGGGTCGAGCACCTGATGGAAAAGAACGCTAATTACGCCCTCGTCGGCCTTACCACTCTGATCCTGACCATCGCATTGGCGGTGTTCGTGGTGTGGCTGGCGCGCTTGAGGATCAATGCCGAGTACGACGTCTACGACATCGTTTTCGCCGGTCCGGTCCGTGGCCTGACAGAGGGCGGCGAAGTCCACTTCAACGGTATCAAGGTCGGCGAAGTGACCAAGATCGCTTTGGACAAGGCCAACCCCAAAAACGTCATCGCAACGGCGCGCGTGACGGAGGATGTGCCCATCCGAACCGATTCATACGCGACCCTCGAGCCCCAGGGGATCACAGGTTTGAACTATGTACAGATCAGCGCCGGCATCGCGACCAATCAGCTTCTCAAAGACTATGCCCAGGCGCGATGCTCGCGGCTGGCGGGACCCTGCATTCCTCGAATGAGGAGCCAGCGCAGCGCGCTCTATGACATTCTGGAAGGCGGCGGAACCGTGCTGGCGCGAAGCGTCGAGGCGTTGGATCGGATCAACCTCGTCCTCTCAGATCAGAACGTGAAGACCTTCTCCGCAGCGCTCTCAGACGTGCAGTCAGTGACGGCGGAACTCAGGGATAGGAAGTCAATTATCGCCGACGCTCAGAGCGCGGTGCAGCGCATTGACGAGGCAACTGCCGAAATCGCCATGCTCTCACGGTCTACGCGAGAAATCATCGATGGCGATGGCAAAAGGGCCGTCAAGAATCTTGCTGACGCGGCGGCCGACACCAGCAAGGTCGCTCAGGACGCACGTGTCATGATCGGGCAATTGCAGGGGCCGACCCGCGAGTTTGCAACGAACGGCCTTCCCCAGGTGACGGCGGCGGTCATCCAATTGCAGACCTCGACAGAATCTCTCGAGCGCCTGCTCAACGAGCTTCAAGCCAGTCCGTCCAGCGCCCTCGGCAAGCCGGGCGCAAAAGAGGTGAAGGTGCCCAAATGACGCGTTCCCCCGCATTGTTGCTGCGGCTGGTCGGGGCCGCGCTGGCGGCGTTCGCACTTGCCAGTTGCGTCACGTTGCTGCCGAAGGCAAAGGCGGTCGATCTCTACCGGTTCGGCCAAGCTGCGACCTCCGAGGCGAAGACCCTCGCAGCCGACCGCGTCGGCGTGTTCCGGGCAAGCGGCAGCTTCCAACACGAATCCGCAGGCGACCGCCTGATGACCTCAACCAATGGCCAGGTCGCCTACGTTGCGGAGACCCGCTGGGCCGCCCCAGCGACGATCCTCTGGGACCAGGCTGTGCTGGGAGCCTTCGATGCAAATAATGGACCCGCTCGCCTCATCTCGCGTGGTGAGCCAGGGACCGCAGACTCCATCTTACGACTAGATGTCCGACTCTTCGAAACTCACTATGATCAGGGACCAAAGGCTCCGCCGACGGTTGTGATCCGTGTCCGCGCCGCTCTGACCGGCGGCAAGTCTCGCGGCCTGGTGTCCGAACGGGTCTTCGAAACTGAGGTTAGAGCCAGCGAAAACCGAGTGCCGGCTATTATCAACGCCTATGACCGTGCCGTCGGGAGCCTGCTGAAGGACGTGGTGGACTGGACCAACACGAATGCAGCGGCGGGTTAGTCCGGTAGACCTGCCTGCCGTTTGGCCGCCGTCACCGTGTTCAACAGCAGAACAGCCACGGTCATCGGCCCGACGCCCTTGGGCACCGGCGTGATCGCGCCCGCGACCTCCAGGGCCTCTTTGTAGTTCACATCACCGACGATTTTGGTCTTACCCGCAGCGGCCTGCTCCGGGTTGTCGAAGGGCACGCGATTGATGCCGACGTCGATGACGCAGGCACCCGGCTTGATCCAGTCGCCCCGGATCATCCGGGGCCGCCCCACCGCCGCCACCAGGATATCGCCGGAGCGGCAGACCGCCGGAAGATCGATCGTGCGCGAATGAGCCATAGTCACCGTGCAGTTTGCGGCCAAAAGCAGCTGGGCTATCGGCTTGCCCACCAATAGCGAGCGACCCACCACCACCGCGTGCTTGCCCGTCAGATCCCCCAATGTCGCTTTCAGCAGGATCAGACACCCTGTAGGCGTACAGGCAACAAGAGCCGGCAGACCCGCGACAAGGCGCCCAGCGTTGACGACATGTAGGCCGTCGACATCCTTATCCGGCCCGATTAGCGCGATGACCGGGGTCTCATCCAGATGCACCGGCAGCGGTAGCTGCACCAGGATGCCATGGATGGTGGGGTCAGCGGCGAGATCAGCCACCAGAGCCTCAAGCGCCGCCTGGGCCGTATCCGCGGGCAGGAGGTGGGTCACCGAGTGCATGCCCGCCGCAAGCGACTGCTCACCCTTGGACTTCACATAGGCCTGGGACGCCGGATCATCGCCGACCAACACTACTGCCAACCCCGGTTGCAAGCCATAGTCTCGCCCTAGACGAGCAACCTCAGCGGCCACCTCGGCCCGCAAACGTTCGGCGACCGGCAGCCCCTCGATGATGTGTGCAGTCATCCTCAATCGATCCCATAGAGGGCGTTGTAAGGATTGACCTTGCCCGACAGTACATCCTGTACGGCGACCGGCCGCCATCCGACGGTCCGGTTGGCGCTGGCTCGCCACGCCTCCACGATCACATCCCTGAGTTCAGACGCGCCGACTGCGATGCGCTCGGTGGCAAAGGCCGTTCCGCGGGGATCGCCGGGGGCCATTCCGCCTGCCTTTTCCATTTCAAAAAACGGAATGATCAACGCGCCCGTCGCAGTCAGATAGCTCCCGACCCGCTGTTCCATGGAACAGCTGCAGATCCTGAGCGGCGCGACCTTGGCTTCCACCGCAGCCGCCTTAACTGTCGATTGCACCAAATCGGACTCAAACGGGCCGTGAAGCCGCGCAGTCGAGAAGCCCTTGGGGTTCGGATAATCGCCCCAGCCATTGTAATGCACCGTTACATGCATCGGCTGACTGCCGTCGCCGATGAAGTGTGAAAGTTCGCCGATTTCTTTGAGTATCAAGGCCTCTCGCCGAATTCGGTCCTGGGTGAACCAGGCGCGATTTTCTTTCCAGGCCGGGTTGCGCTCCGCTGCCCGCAGGACGCGCCAATAGGCCAGCCCCGTAGTGATCCGCTGCCAACGATCCAGGATCGTATACGGTAGATACCCGCCCTTCCATTGGTCCAGACCGGCCCCGCGAAGCTGGGTCTCGTACTCCGCTCGGGTTGCGGCCAAGGGCAACATGGGCGGGCCACCCAGAATTCTGCCGCTGTCATCCAGGTCAATGAAGTGCCCCGGATCACGATCCTGATCGTGCAAACGCCCAGAGCCCTTCGAGCGATCTGGTTCGCGGGAAAACTCGCCTACATCCTGGATCGCCTGGGGCGTTCGCATGAACGTCGGCATATCGGCGGGCAGCGCGCGCATGGCCGCCACGCCCAGAATTCTGTGGCCCGTATTCCCCCACGCCAACAATGACGTCGGAACGGCGGACAGCGCGACGCTGAGCGTAAGAGCGGTTAGGCATTTCATGCTCCCGATGTCGCCTCCCCCTCGTCAGAAGGCAAGCCGCCTCAGCCGATATTCAGCACCTGTTCCACCCGAGCGATCCAGGATTTGACCTGCGGATAGTTGCCGAGATCAAATCCACCATCGCCCGCCATCCGCGTGTAGGCGACCAAAGCGGCGTCCGCCAAACTGACCTGTTCGCCCACGAGAAAGGGGGTAGAGGCCAGACCGATCTCCAGCCTTTGCAACGCCGCATTGCCGCGCGCCACCAGGTTGGGGTCAAGGTCCGCCACCGGCTTTCCCTGGTACTTCACCTGAAACCGGGCCACCGCCACATAGGGCTCGTGGCTATACTGCTCCCAGAACAGCCATTCTAGCATCTGCGCCCGTAAATAAGCGTCCCCCGGGATAAGGCGGGAGCCCTCAGCCAGATGGAGGATTATAGCGTTAGACTGCGCTAGAGGCCGGCCATCATTGCGCACCAAGACGGGTACTTGTCCCGCCGGGTTCATCGCCAGATAGCTGGGCGTCCGACTCTCACCAGCCATGATGTCGACTTCGATCCAGTCGTACGAAAGACCCAGATAGTCGGCGACCCACTTTGCCTTGAGGCAGTTGCCTGAGATACTATCCCCATAGATTTTCACGACACATCCCCTTTGCCTACACCTTGGATTTCGCCGAGAAACCCCTTGTTGAACAAGCGAAGACATCTCCAGACCATTGTGAGCAAAACTCACAGGGTCGAACAATGGGTCGTTCTGGGGTTGCCCCTCGTCGCCATCACGGGTAGGTTTCCTGAG
>JAYTWT010000511.1:0-6988 GCA_043743295.1 Alphaproteobacteria bacterium
AGGCCCCGAAGATGATCCGCTCCACCGCGTCGTCCAGGTCGGCGCCGGTGATGTCCTGGTCAACGATCACCGCGGCGTTGCCGCCCAGTTCCAGCACCACCTTCTTCTTGCCGGCCCGCGCCTTCAGGTCCCAGCCTACTTCGGGCGAGCCGGTGAACGACAGGAGCTTCAGGCGGTCGTCGGTGGTGAAGAGGTCGGCGCCCTCGCGATGCGCCGGCAGGATCGAGAAGGCGCCTTTCGGAAGGTCGGTTTCCGCCAAGATCTCGCCGATGATCAGTGCGCCCAGGGGCGTGCGGCTGGCGGGCTTCATGACGAACGGACAGCCGACGGCCAGCGCCGGAGCGATCTTGTGAGCGGCCAGGTTGAGGGGGAAGTTGAACGGGGAGACAAAGGAGCACGGGCCGATCGGCACCCGCTTCCACATCCCTTGGTAGCCCCTGGCGCGGGGCGAAATGTCCAGCGGCTGCACTTCGCCAGTGATGCGCACCGACTCCTCGGCGGCGATGCGGAACGTGTCGATCAGGCGGCCGACTTCGCCCCTGGAGTCTTTGATCGGCTTGCCGGCCTCGATGCAGAGCGCCATGGCCAGTTCGTCGAACCGCTCCTGGAAGCGGGTGACGCAGTGGGCCAGCACCGCCTGGCGTTCGTAGGCGGCCATCTTGGCCATGGGCTCGGTCGCCTCGACGCACGCCGCGATCCCGGCGTCGATGGTGGCGGCGTCGGCCTGGGCCACGCGCGTCGCGACCTCGCCGGTGAACTTGTCGGTGACGACAAGATCCTGGTTCGGGCTCTTGGCTTCGTTCGCGAGATAGAGCGGGTATGAGGCTTTCAGGGCGGCCATAGTTTTTACCTTTGCACGCGGGACATCAGACCGCCGCACTAAGCTCCTTGATCTCCTTGTTGAGGATGGGGTCGTTGTCGGAATAGTCCACCGGAACCTCGAGCAGGTTGACGCCCGGCGCGTCCAGGCACTCGCGCAAGAGGGCAGGGAGGCTGGCTGCGTCCTCGCAGCGGTGGCCCTTGGCGCCATAGCTCTCGGCATACTTCACGAAGTCCGGATTGCCGTAGGTCAGCCCCCAGTCGGCAAAGCCCATGTTGGCCTGTTTCCAGCGGATCATACCGAAGGAATTGTCGTTGAGGATCAGGACCGTGATGTTCAGCTTCAGTCGGACGGCAGTCTCCAGCTCCTGACTGTTCATCATGAAGCCGCCGTCGCCGCAGATCGCCATAACCTTGCGGTCCGGGTAAACCATGTTCGACGCCATGGCGGAGGGTAGACCCGCGCCCATTGTCGCCAGCGCATTGTCGAGCAGCACCGTGTTCGGCATCCGCGCCGCATAGTTGCGAGCGAACCAGATCTTGTAGACCCCGTTATCCAGACAGATGATACCGTTGTCCGGCATCGCCTTGCGGACCTGGTCGACGAGGTGTTGCGGATAGATCGGGAAGCGCATGTCGCCCGTCGATTTTGCCGTGTGCTCGACCTCGGCGGCGCGCGCACGGTGCATGGTCGAGAAATCCCAAGCCGCCTGGGGCAGGATGTCTTCTTTGATCTGCCAGATCGCGTTGCCGATATCGCCGATCACCTCATATTGCGGGAAATAGACGGGATCGACTTCAGCGGAGCGGAAGTTGATGTGGATCACCTCTGTGCCGCCCGCCTGCATAAAGAACGGCGGCTTTTCGATCACGTCGTGACCGACGTTGATGATCAGGTCCGCGGCACCAATCGCGCGGTGCACGAAGTCCCCAGCGGAAAGCGCTGCGCACCCCAGGAATTTTCCGCTCGTCTCATCGACCACGCCCTTGCCCAGTTGGGTGGATACGAACGGGATGCCGGTCTTCTCGATAAACTGGGTCAGCATGCGGCTGGTCATCGTACGGTTGGCACCGGCACCGATCACCAGGATAGGTGACTTGGCCGCCTCGATCCGCTTGGCAGCGGCGCGAATCGACTTCTCGTCTGCGACCGGGCGGCGGGCATTGCTCTTAGGCATCGGTCGTTCGTCGGAATGCTCGTCGGCGATGTCTTCCGGGAACTCGATGTGGACCGCCCCGGGTTTTTCTTCCTGGGCCAGACGGAACGCTTCGCGCACCTTCGACGGAATGTTGTCGGCCGAGGCCAGCTGGTGGGTGAACTTGGTCAGCGGGCCCATCATCGAGACCACGTCGAGGATCTGGAACCGACCCTGCTTGGATTTCTTGATTGGCTTCTGGCCGGTCAGCATCATCATCGGCATGCCGCCGAGTTGCGCATAGGCGGCGGCCGTCACGAAGTTCGTTGCGCCCGGGCCCAGAGTGGCGACGCAAACCCCGGCCTTGCCGGTATGCCGCCCATAGGTCGCGGCCATAAAGCCGGCACCTTGTTCATGGCGGGTAAGGATCAGCTGGATCTTTTTAGACCGCGATAGACTGTCGAGGAAATCGAGGTTCTCTTCGCCCGGAACGCCGAAAACGTGGAGGACGCCTTCTTCCTCAAGGCACTCGACAAACAGATCAGACGCTTTGCTCATTTGAAAATCCCCATCCAGCCTGTGAGTTGTCGCAAATTCCGGCGACTTGTGAAGGGGCATAAAGCAACCTTGGACAGCGCACACGGAAATGCGCTTAAGTTCGCATCGAATTCATGGTTGGGTTCGTATTGAAACGTAACCGGCGGAGGGACTTCGCCGGACCTAGAGCATGACAGCTTGAAGTGGGTACCGGTTCAAGCACCCGTCATGCTTAGAATGTTGGAAATCGAGCCTTCTTGGTCGATTGGAGTGAGTCCACTTCAATCGTGAAGGCTCTAGGGGGGACCACATGGCGGTAAGTGATCACGTTGATTTGGCGACGTTCATCGAGGGTGTGAAGCGACGCAATCCGGGGCAGCCTGAGTTCGCGCAAGCGGTTCAGGAAGTCGCGGAAGACATCTACGACTTCATCCAAGACAAGGAAGAGTATCACCGCTATCAGATCCTACGGCGAATCGCCGAGCCGGACCGGGTGATCAGCTTCCGGGTATGCTGGGAGGACGACAAGGGCAATATCCGCGTTCAGCGCGGCTGGCGCGTGCAGAACAACAACTCGATCGGTCCCTATAAGGGCGGAATCCGCTTCCACCCATCTGTCACCGAGAGCGTGCTGAAGTTCCTGGCCTTCGAACAGACCTTCAAAAATGCGCTCACCGGCCTGCCGATGGGCGGCGGCAAGGGCGGCGCGAACTTCAACCCTAAGGGCAAGTCTGACAATGAGGTGATGCGCTTCTGCCAGAGCTTCATGAACGAGCTCTACCGGCACATCGGTGCAGACGTTGACGTGCCCGCCGGCGACATCGGCGTGGGCGGCCGCGAGATTGGCTACATGTTCGGCCAGTACAAGCGCCTGACCAATGAGTTCACCGGCGTTCTGACTGGCAAGGGCCTGGAATACGGCGGCAGCCTGATTCGTACTGAGGCGACCGGCTACGGCGCGGTCTATTTCCTGCGCAACATGCTGGCGACCCAAAAGAACTCCATCGAAGGCAAGAAGGTGGTGATCTCTGGCTCTGGCAACGTGGCGACCCACGCGGCGGAAAAGATTAATCAGCTGGGCGGCACCGTCCTGACCCTGTCGGACAGCGAAGGCTTCATCCACGATCCCGCCGGCATCACCAAAGAAAAGGTCGATTGGGTCAAGGAACTGAAGAACAAACGCCGCGGTCGGATTTCCGAGTACGTCAAGGAATTCAAAGGGTCTGAATTTGTGGCCGGCAAGACCCCCTGGGGCGTTGTCTGTGACCTGGCGCTGCCCTGCGCCACGCAGAACGAACTGACCGGCGATGACGCGCGCACCCTGGTCAAGAACGGCTGCATCGCGGTGTCGGAGGGGGCCAACATGCCCACCACACTAGAAGGCGTGCACGTGTTCAAGGACGCGCAGATCCTGTTCGCGCCGGGCAAGGCGGCCAATGCTGGCGGCGTGTCGGTGTCGGGCCTGGAGATGAGCCAGAATTCGGCGCGCATCTCGTGGAAAGAAGACGAGCTTCAGCGCTTGTTGGAGGACATCATGGCCGGCATCCACGCGTCTTGCGTGGAGTATGGCGGTCGTCCGGGCTCGAAGGTCACCGACTATGTCCGGGGTGCCAATATCGCCGGTTTTAAGAAGGTCGCCGACGCCATGCTGGCCTTCGGGGTGGTGTAGGCCGCTCAGCGCCTTCTGAAAACGCGAACGCCGCCTCGGGCAACCGGGGCGGCGTTTTCGTTTCGACTGTCCAGTGGGAAGAACTCGACGCTTGAGTCCAAGCGGGGCGCAGGAAGTGCGGTCGATCCCCGCGCTTCACCCGGGGTAGAAATGTCTGTTTTCAGGGGGGCCGCCAGCGGAAGCGTTACCGTGCAGCCCTTGATGTGCGTGACCGCTTACGCCGATGGCGTGGGCGGCTTTGTCGACATAACGGCAGCTCGCCGGATCAGGATCAATCCGAGGATACAGGGGATGAACCAAGGCACCGCGGGGATGCCGGCGATCCAGCCGGGGATCGAATAGCCCTGGGCGAAGACGATGGCCGGGTCTGGGAAGTCGATGCCCCGCAAGACAAGGCTGACAAGGGCCACGAGCGTCACGCCGACTAATGTCCAAGCGGTTCGCGGACCGATCCAGCCCACTCGCGCAAATGCGAGCGCGAGGGATGAGCCCGCCAGATAGGTGGCTAGGCCGCCGAAGAACAACAGAATGTCCGACATCGCCATTAGCCACTGTATCCATGGACCTCTGGCCCAGGGCATTTCGGTGAGAGCTGCACGGTGCGCCTCCAGCAGCAGGGCCGCCCAGACCAGATAGAGTGGAGTGGCGATCAAGATCATCGCCAGAGACAGCTTGGAGAAAGTGCGTTCACCCGCCTCCTCGAGCACGTCCTGGACCATCACGAAGCCTATGCCGATGCTGGCCGTATCGATGATCAGGGTGAGATATCGCAGCGTGTTTTGGGCGTGGTCGGCGAATTCAGGCGGCCCGTAGCCGAACCACAATGAGAAGAGCGCCACCGGCAGGATCAGAAATACGACCCCGAGCAAGGTCGTCCGCTCGGCTTCGGTACCCGTGAAGAGCAGGTCAAGCCCGGATATCCAAGCCGCGATGGCGATGACCGTCAGTTGAAGTACCGCAGGTCCGACGCCGACGACGCTGGCAAGTTCGCGCGGCGCGCCCAAGAGCCCTGTCGCCACGAGCAGGGTCATACAAAGGACTGTAAATCCTATGCTTCGATACTGAGCGCGCATTCAGGATTCTCCCTTAGTCGGTAATCTCCGCGCGGCGCGTACTTAGAAGGCGACGATTAAGACTAGCCGCATTGAGGCCAGATGTCCAAATTGGAAACAATGCAAGCTCCCAATCGTCTGAAACCCCCACAGCGCATGCCGTCGAGTGACCACAACAGTACTCCACGCCGTCGATTGTGCGCGGTGTCGCCGCCTTCGCTCAATATGCGCCGGTGCATCTGGATGGCTTGTACCGTGCGCGGCTTTGACGATCACATGAAGGCGTAATGGGGGCTTCGCCTCTAAGCCCCCGCACCCCGGCGCGCCACAACCTGAGACCAGCGTAGGGTCTCCAGCGGCGGGTGGCCCGGCGGCGGGGTAGCTTTGCCGGGGGCGTGGAAGCTGTGGCAGGTGGTGCAGTCCGCGTCGTCGGCCGCCGCCGTCTTGGTCTTGGGCTGGCCGTGGCACTTGGCGCAGGTGCCGAGGTCGGGGATCAGAACGTCTGCGGTCTTTTCAGACGTCTTGGCCTTGTGACAGTCCACGCACTCAAACCCGCCAGCCTTTGACGTCCCTGGCCCGCCGTGTTCCGGCACGCTGTGATCGAACGCGCCGCGCGGCATGTAGCGCTGGGTCAGCTTGACGGGTGCCATGCGGACGCTGTCGCCCGCCCAGGTGATGGTGTGGCAGTCATAGCAGGCACCACCCTTGGAGAAGGTCGCAGCATGGGCCCCGGCTCCCGTCGCGGCGAAGGCGGTCGGACGGATTGTCCCGGGTCTGATGCGGTCGGACACGTTCGACATGGAGAGGTTGCGGCCGCTTAGGGTATCGACCACCTTTTGCAGCTCGCCATGCGGTAGTTTCTTCAGCACCCCGCCGACGCGGGCATAGGCGAGGCTGTGGCAGGCTCCGCAGTCCTTCTCCATCTCGATGGGTCGGAAGCCGGTCCCGGCGGCGTCGCGTGCGTGACAGGACGCGCACTCCAGGGCCGAGCCGTAGCCGTTCGCCTTGCCTAGTTCCATCGCCTGGCGCGCCACCCCGCCCAAGGGATCAAGATGCATCTTGTGCGGGAAGATCAGGCCATTCTTTTCCTGCGGCACGCCGGTCAAGGCGACGCGCTGGAAGGTCGGCTTTTCGCCGGCGGAAGTCATGATCAGCGGACGGAACCCGGGGTGACGACCCCAGTTGGGGGTGTCGATCAGTTCGGTATTGCCTAAGCGCATTTTTAGCTGGCTATGGCAGCTCTCGCAGTCCTGAACGACCACCAGGGTGGGCTTATCCTGAAGCGGCACCTTGACGTCCACGACCTGGCCTTTGGCCGGTTTGGTATGTTCGATGTGGCAACTCGCGCAGCGATCTGTGGGGTGATTGAAAGCGCGTTGTACGATAGCCCCGATCTTAGGCCCGAAGCTCTCGGGCAGGGGCGCGGCCTTTCGCAGCTTGTCGTGCGCGGCATGGTCGACGACCAGGCGCGGTTCGAACGGGCTGCCGCCGTCCTTCGATCGGGCGAGCATCTTGGCCTCGGCTGCGACCTCCAGCCCAGCCTTATGACAGCTAATACAGGCTTCATCCCTGACCGCGACGAAGGCGTTGGTATGGCATGACTTGCAGTCCTTCTCGAGGAAGGCGTGCGACTTCGATAGCGGGCCGGACGACCACTGCTGGTCGGGATGAATCTGCAGGTGCGAGAGCCAGAGGGTGCCGATCAGCGGCACGAGGAGGCACAGCAGAAGGATTCCACCGCCTAGGGTCCAAGCCATATTGCGCCGGCCAAAGAC
>JAYTWT010000512.1:0-1555 GCA_043743295.1 Alphaproteobacteria bacterium
GGCATGAAGAGCCTCTACTACCTGCGCTCCAAATCCGTGCAGCGCGCCAGCCATGCCGGCGCCGACATGGAACAGACCTACAACCTCGAAGTCGCCGAAAAGACCGACTACGACGAGTGCCTGGCCTGTCAGTAGGCTGACATTCCCCTTCTCCCCTTGCGGGAGAAGGTGGCCCGCGGAGCTGGTCGGATGAGGGGTCGCACCGGAGACGGTGACGGCCCCTTATACCAGCTCTTGGTGAGGCTGACTCGCGGTCTTCCCAAATCGTCGCCGGTTCGATTCCATGGGGTGATTCGGACACGGAGATGCGGGATGGGCGCGCCCCTTGAGATCACCCGGACGGAGTACACGGCCGAGGCGCTGCGAGGTCTGAGCAGCCGGTGCTCGGAGGGGGCGCAGGTGCGCCGGATCCTGGCGCTGGCGATGGTGCTGGAGGGGCGTTCGCGGACCGAGGCGGCCGAGCTCAACGGCATGGACCGGCAGACGTTGCGCGACTGGGTGCATCGCTACAACGCCCAGGGGCTGGCGGGGCTGAAGTCGCGTAGCGCCCCTGGCCGCGCGCCAAGCCTGACCGCGTTGCAGCGGGCGGAGTTGCTCGACCTGGTGATCGCCGGTCCCGACCCCGACACTCATGGCGTGGTGCGCTGGCGCTGTGTGGACCTGAAGGCCGAGGTGGCGCGGCGGTTCCAGGTGGAGGTGCATGAGAACACCATCGCCCGCTGGCTGCATGAACTGGGTCTGACGCGCCTGCAGCCGCGCCCGTATCATCCGAAGAAGGATCCCCAGGCCGAGGCGACTTATAAAAAAACTTCGCCGGTCTGGTCAAAGCCGCGCTCCCCGAGACCGCCGCCGGCCGGCCGCTAGAGATCTGGTTCCAGGACGAGGCCCGCGTAGGCCAAAAGGGCGGCCACGCCTACATCTGGGCCCCGATCGGCTCGCGGCCCCGCATGGTCCGCGACAACCGCCACGTCTCGACCTACATCTTCGGCGCCATCTGCCCCGCCCGCGCCGTCGGCGCCGCCATGATCCTGCCCTACGCCAATACCTGGGCCATGAACCTGCACCTGGAGGAGATCAGCGCCGAGGTCGCGCCCGGCTCCCACGCCATCCTCGTCTGCGACGGCGCCGGCTGGCATCAGCGCGGCAGCAAGCTGGTGGTCCCCGACAACATCACCCTGCTCTCCCTGCCGCCCTACTCACCCGAGTTGAACCCGATGGAGAACGTCTGGGACTATCTGCGGCAGAACAAGCTCTGTGCTCAGGTCTGGCCCACCTACGACGACATCCTCGACGCTTGCCAAAGCGCCTGGCGATTCCTCATCAACGACCCAGACCGCATCCGATCCATCGGAACCCGCAAATGGGCGTGTGTCACGATCTAGGATGGCTGGTATTATAGGGGTGTTTTTACAATACACAATATTTCCGTCATCGTCGGACTTGTTCCGACGATCCAGGCGCACGATCAGGGACGGTGGGGCTCGGTCAGCGCCAGCCGGACGAGCGCGATCCGCGCGGCGGCGATGCAGCAGCGGGCCACGGCCACGGCTCCGGA
>JAYTWT010000513.1:0-2847 GCA_043743295.1 Alphaproteobacteria bacterium
ATGCTGGGTGGCCACGTGGTGATGAGCCTGTTCGGCTCGTTCGTCGTCGCCTTGGGCATTGTGGGCTTGGCGGGCGGCATCGCAACCCTAGGCTTCCTAGGTGCGGGTCTGTCGCTGGCCATGATCGTCGCGCTCACGGGACTGGAACTGGTCGTGGCGGTCTTGCAAGCGTTCGTGTTCGCCGCCCTCACCGCCGTTTACCTCAACGAGGTCGTGAACTTCGGTCACGGCCACTAACCCCCTTAATGCTCTCAAGAGAGGACTATCGAAATGGAAGTTGAAGCCGCGAAATTGATCGGTTCGGGTCTCGCCGCGATCGGCATGGCCGGTGCCGGTATCGGCCTGGGCGTCTTGTTCGGCAACTACCTGCAAGCCGCGATCCGCAACCCCGCCGCCGCCGCCAGCCAGCAGACGATGCTGTTCCTGGGCATGGCCTTGACCGAAACCATGGGCCTGTTCGCCTTCGTGGTCTCGCTGCTGCTGCGCTTCGGTTAAGACCTTAGGACCAAACGCCAATGGCGAACGAGACCCACGCGTCCACGGAAGCGGCAGGCCATGCCGCGTCCGGCGGATTGCCGCAGTTTGATTTTCAGTGGTGGCCGGGCCAGATCGCCTGGGCGCTGATCATCTTCTTGGTGGTCCTAGCCTTCATGCGCTTGTTTGCGGTCCCCAAGCTGGGCGGCACAATCGAAGCGCGTGAGGCCAAGATCGCCGGTGACGTTGCTGAGGCACGGCAACTGAAGGCCGAGGCCGACGCACAGGCCGAAGCGGCCGCTGTAGGCCGGGCACAGGCCCGGACAGCAGCTCAGAAGCTGGCTGGCGATGCACGAGCCAAGGCAAGGCTGGAAATCGATCAAGCGTTGGCGGCAGAGGAAATGCGTCTTGCTGAGGCTGCGGCGGTGTCTGACGCGGCCATCGCTAAAGCGCGCGACAAGGCGATGACCAACGTCGCGGGCATAGCGCAGGATGCTGCGCAGGCGATTGTCGGCAAGCTGACCGGCAAGGCTGCCAGCGCAACCGAGCTTGCGGCGGCTCTGGGTGCCAAGGGATAGGATTATGACCGAACTGTTCTCCGACGCGCACTTCTGGGTCGGCGTCGCCTTCCTGCTGTTCCTGGGCCTGATGTTCGCCGTAGGTGTCCACAAGCTGGCCTGGAATGTGCTGGGCGAAAGCGGTCGCAAAGTCCAGGCGCAACTGGATGAGGCCGCTGGCCTTCGGGCCGAGGCGCAGAGCCTGCTGGAAAGCATCAAGGTTGAGCGCGCGGCTGCGGAGACGCAGGCGGCAGAGATGTTGACGGCTGCCAAAGAAGAAGCGTTGCGCCTTCAAGCCGAAGCTCAGGTCAAGTTGGCGGAGCAAATCACCCGCCGCGGCCAAATGGCTGAGCGCAAGATCGCCCAGGCCGAGGCTCAGGCTGAAGCCGAGGTTCGCGCTGCGGCTGCGGATCTGGCGTCGGTCATGGCCGAGAAGGTGCTGGTTCAGCGCCTCGTCGGCGCAAAGTCAGACCCACTGATCGATGCGGCCATCGGCCAACTGGCTGGAAAGCTGCAATAAAGACATCCAGCGCGCCGCTCTCCCGAGGGCGCGCCGGACGGTCGGGCGATGCTGCGTTGGGGAACGTTAGCCTCGCACCGGACCTGTCCACGAACCCCACAGCCGCATGACCGTTCTGCGGAGCCCGACCTGGGCGGCGCGCCGCACCGGAATTGATCGTGTCGTCTGTGGGGTTCGTGGACAACCCCTCCAACCTAACGCGTGATCAGGCCGTCCGGCGACGGAACCGGCGGCGCAATCGCTTGCCGAACCTCAAGCCCCTAGGAAGCAGGATCCGCTCTACCTTCAAATACTGGCCATAGAACAGAGCCATGAACTCAGGATCACGGCGTAGCAGCCTGCGTATCGGGTACAACATCTTGGGATGGGCGCGATTGAGCCGCACAAACTGGCGCCGGGCTTTGAATGAGTTCTTCAGAACCACCATGAGGCCAACGACGATAACCGGGATTCCACCGGGGCCCGGCAAGGGTGCGATCAGGATCCCGACGGCAATAATCGCCAGGCCAAGAATGACCATACCGAAGCGTCGCACGCGCGCGGCGATCTCGCGCGCGACGTCTTCCGTGCCGCGATAATCACGCAGAGTTGGCATGGCAAAAGACACTGGGTCGTCCTGGGGGTGCACAGCGAAGCGGGGAGACTCCGCCGATGCAAACTCCATATGCGACCGGTCCAGCGACTCGTAAAGGCACCGCTCTGCGAATAGTTGACGCTGATAACCTATTCAGCGGCCAATGGCGCCGGCGCCACAGGTGTGGGTTCCTCGCGCCACGCCAGGCGCGGCTTTCGCGCGGCCTGGGTCTCGTCCAGACGCCGCAGCGGCGCGAGATGCGGGGCATCTCGGAACCTCTCCAGATCTCCCGCCTTCGCCGCGCCCGCCAGCGCCTTCAGAGCGTCGCAGAAGCGGTCCAGCTCGCGCTTTGACTCCGTCTCCGTCGGCTCGATCAGCATCGCGCCATGCACCACCAGCGGGAAATACATGGTCATCGGGTGGAAGCCCTCGTCGATCATGGCCTTGGCGAAGTCCAGAGTGGTCACGCCCGTCCCCTCAAGCCAGGAATCGTCGAATAGCGCCTCGTGCATGCACGGACCCTCGGGGAAGGCTGGGGTCATGACGTCCGACAGTCGGGCCTTGATGTAGTTGGCGTTCAGAACAGCGTCCTCGGCCACCTGGCGCAGGCCGTCGGTACCGTGACTGCGCATGTAGGCATAGGCGCGGACGAACATACCCATCTGGCCCTGGAAGGCGCTCATGCGCCCGAAGGCTTGAGCGGCCACGTCCTTTGGCTCCTC
>JAYTWT010000514.1:0-7910 GCA_043743295.1 Alphaproteobacteria bacterium
GCCGACAATGGCTGAGGCGCAGCTTGTCCCTGCCGGGCCCGCACAGTTCAGCGCGGGCGGGCAGGCTCCGTTGATCGCGACGACCGATCGCGTCACCGACATCAGCCTTGGTGCGCCCCGCACAATTCTGAACTGGTCCAACTTTAGCCTGACGGCAGATCAAACCGTCGTTTACCGATTCCAAGATCGGAATTGGATCGTCCTCAACCGCATCAGCGGACCAGCTCTCATAGACGGCCAGATTGAAAGCTTGCTTGGTGGACAGCGCGGTGCGGGCAATGTCTGGTTCTCTGCGCCCGGCGGGTTGCTGTTCGGTCCAAACGCTCGGGTCAGTGTTGGGGGACTTTTGGCCACCCCAGCCGTTGTGGTTGCTGCGGATTTTCTCGATCCCTCCAATGCCAGCTTCCGGTTCAACGGCTCCGGCACAGGAACGCTACGGCTCCGAGGCGGGGCGGAAATTAAGGGCGGCGGGGGTGCTCTCGCTTTCATAGCCAGAGCCGTTATCACGGAGCCTGGGGCGGCGGTGAGCGGAAGTGGCACC
Organism: Alphaproteobacteria bacterium; assembly: GCA_043743295.1. Taxonomy (GTDB): domain Bacteria; phylum Pseudomonadota; class Alphaproteobacteria; order Caulobacterales; family Caulobacteraceae; genus Phenylobacterium. Next base: position 542 of record JAYTWT010000514.1, read on the forward strand.
GTTCTCTATGGGGCCGCGAATGATTTCGTCGTGCGATTTGCTCCCCAGCCAGGTGACCTGGACCTTCTGGACTTCATCGTGCCAAGTGGCTCCGGAACGGGATCGGCGACGCCGCTAACGCTTGGGGGTTCCACCGTGGCCGGAGGCGTAATTCTAGCCGTCGTCAATCGGTCCGACGTCACCAGCGCGGTGATCAATGCGAGTGGTCTGATTGCTGCACAATCGGCCAGGGTCGACCGCGGCGACATTGTGCTCAGCGCGGGCGTAGATGTGCTCAGCCGCCAGCCCAGCTCGTTCCGCACCAACTCCGTTACCGAGACCACGGCCACGTTTGGCATCGTCACGGCGCAGCGCGATCTCCTAGGCGGGTTTGGCGCGCCGACAGCGCTCAGCGCCATACAACTGGCGTCCGGTCGCGATCTTGGCATTTCTGCCGCCTCTCTCGACACTGGGCCGGTCAATGCAGGGAGAACTCTGGTTCTCGATGCCACCCGGGGCATTACGCTGCGAGGCGGCGCGTCAGCGGGGGGCTCTGGGACCCTCCGGTCCGGCGGCGCGGTCGTCGTTACCGAGGGACCGGGGGCAATCACCACAGCAGGACGGCTACAGCTGGACGTCGGCACCCTCAACGCAGGTCGCCTGAATGCTGGGCGAAGCATCGTCGTCAGCGCCACCGCTGCCGACGGCGGCAACCTCCCGGCGATCAACGTCGCAAACGCCTTGGCCGAGGATGACATCCTCATTTCGGCGTCAAACCCGAGCGGAAGCATCTTCCTGGGAACCGCGACCCTCACCGGCGCAAGAACCGATGAGGCTCCCGTTGGCCGCATCTTGTCCCTGACGGCTCGCGGTACGCAGGGCGATGTAACTTTTGGATCGACGTCCGGGGGTTCGGTGATCTCCGGTGCGACTGGGGTGATCTTATCGGCGGGACGAGACGTGACCGCCAACATCGACGGAACGCTGACTCTGGCCAGCGGGGCGGCAGGGCGGACCTTTACCGTGCGGGCCACCGATCTTGAAATCGCGGGCCCAATCAGTGCCGGTAACCTGAGGGTCGAATCTCTTGGTGGTGCCCTGCGCCTCGGAAGCGTGGCTCAAAGCGTAGCGCGCCTGCCGGCGGCTGGCCTCGAGCCCGCGTTGAGCATTTCGGACGCGGAGTTTCAGCGGATCACGGTGACCGGAGAAGCTAGCTTCTACGCCGGATCTACGATCAATCCCGCACGGGGCGACCTCACTGTGTTTGATTTGCAAGTGAATACCGCGCGGGTGCCCCAACTGCTGCTCGCCGCCGGAAACGCCAGCGACATCCTCGTGACGGGCGTCCTGGCTCCAAACCCAAATGGGGGCGTCCTGACCATCGGGGAAAGCGACAGCGGTTCGCCGTGGCGCCCCGGGCGAATCCTGGTGACGGGCGCGATCGGTTTCGCCACCGGCTCGCCCGCCGCCGGCTTCAGCGATTTGCGACCATTCGATATCGTTAATCTGAACGCCGTCAGAGATGTCATTCTCGGTTCGAGCCGCTTTGTTGTGCTGGTCGCCGCGACCCCGCCGGGAGAAATCGATGTATCGGCCAATCGACCTAGCGGCGTAGGCCCGACACCCGATGAACAAGACCGCGTCCTGCTCACCACAGCCGCTCTGACGCTGGCGGCTTCCGAGCGGATCGTCCAACAGAATACGGGCTCCCGTGCCCAGCCGAATGGAATTCTAATAACCAGCCAGCTTCGCGGCGCCAGCGCATTGGCTGTGACCCCCGCAAAGATCGTTGATCTCTTTAGCGCCTTCCAGACCGGCCCGCTGGGCGGGTTCCAACCAGTCATCCGGCCGGGGGGCGCACCTTCGGCAATCATACGCTTCAACGGCTGCTTTGTGGCAGAGGGCGGATGCGCGGTCGCCAGTAGCTCACGCAAAGCTTTGCAACTCCCCGACTTAGATCTCATCGACCCCAAATATGCCGATGGCCTATTCAGCTTGCCACCTTCGCCGCCCATTCTGGTGATTGCTGAGCCCGACCCAGATGTGATCGTCACCGATGCGGTCCCACTAGGTTCCGGAAGCGATGAGCTATGGCGGATAAAGCGGAATCCGAAATGATGCCGCGCTGACCCGGCTGTTCAGGCCTTGCCACCGACAACATCCAGCCGCTCAAGGCCTCGGAAGAAGGGCAGGCTACGCCAAGCTGGCTCCGCCATGGGGTCAGCGAGGCGCAGGTCCGGAAAGCGCTCGAATAGGCGAACCAGCGCAACCTGAGCCTCCAGCCGCGCCAAGGGCGCACCGATACAGATGTGGGCGCCGCCACCGAACGCCACATGGGGCCGGTGCTTGCGGCTGACATCGAAGCGATGCGGATCGTCGTAGACCGCAGGGTCGTGATTGGCCCCACGCAGCATCATGAAAATCTGTTGGCCCTGGGTCACAGGGCAGCCGCCGACTGTCATTGCGCCTGGCGCGATGCGGCCGGTGATATCCACAGGCGGCTCGTAGCGCAGGATTTCCTCGACAACTGCGTTTGCAATACCGGGATCGGCCTTAAGCTTGGCCAGTTGTTCCGGATGGGTGAGCAGCGCCCGCACGCCGTTGCCGATGAGGTCGGTTGTGGTCAGGTTTCCGCCCACCAGTAGCGCCGTCAGGTTGATACGCAGTTCGGCGTCCGACAAGTCGGCACCTTCCGCCTGCAGCCGCACCATATCGGACAGCAGGTCGTCGCGCGGCTGGCTGCGGCGGGTGTCCATCTCGGCGGTGAAGTAATCGGACAGGGCCATGGTCGAGGCTTGCATCGCCGCGGTTTGCTCGGGCGTCGCGAATGGATTTAGGCTCTGGATGACGTCTTCCGACCATTGGCGAAACTGGGCCAGACGGTCGTGATCGACGCCCAGGATCGAAGCGATCACATCAACGGGGATCGGCACGCAGAACCGGTCCATCAAGTCGAAAGGTTGATCGTTGGGCAGGTCGGCTAGCGCGGCCTGGATCAGGACCTCGACCTGAGGTCGGCATTTGGCAACACGGGCATAAAGGGCCTGGGCCAAGGGCTGGCGGATACGGCTATGGTCGGGATCGTCCAGCATCAAGATCGAAGTGGTGCTGCTGCGCGGCAGGTTTTCGTCGACGGGCGCAAAGCGCTTTGCCATCACCGCGCCCTCCTCCGCCCGCATCGGGTCGCGCCACAGGGTCCGGTCGTTGACCAAGCCTCGCACGTCTTCATATCGGCTCAGGACAAAGGCCCCCGCAGCCTCATCACGACGCACAGGACAGCGCGCCCGCAGATCATCCAGCAGCACGTGCGGATCCGCCTTGAACATCGGGTTGAGCGGCGTCAGGTCGAAGAGCGAGGGGATCGGTTGGTCGGCCATATGAGAAGGCTCCAAAGCTTAGGCTACGGATCAGACCGGATTGCCAACTGGAACTCAAGCGCCAGAGGTTCAGGCTCCGAATATGGTTCCAGCCGGCAGGCTGGACATCTGGACGCCAACGAGGATGACCTGCCCGGCGCTCATCTGGATCACCGTATCGCCGCCCAGCTGACTGATCGTGAAAGTAGTCCCCGGATCCAGTTGGACTCGATCTCCGTCAGCCAAGTTGAAGTCCGTCACCCGATCAATCCCGGCGTCGCCGGACGAATGGAAGATGTCTGCCCCCGCACCTCCGGTCATGGTGTCATCGCCCCGATCGCCCGAGAGAAAGTCATTGCCGCCGCCGCCGCTCAGGGTGTCATTGCCTTGGCCGCCGCGCACGATGTCAGCGCCATCACCGCCGTTGCAGCTATCGTCGCCCAGATTGCCGTAGACAAAGTCCGCGCCGCCATCGCCAAACAACAGGTCGTTGTCCCTGCCCCCCACACAGAAGTCATCTCCGTCACCGGTCGAGATCGTATCGTTGCCCATATTCCCGTTGGCATCGTCGAAGTTCGCACCGCCAACGATACTGTCGTCGCCCTCATCACCGCGCAGATAGTTCCCAGCGGCACCTGCACTGCCGCCTTCGATCGTGTCATTGCCGAGCGCGCCGAAGATCCGATCCGCCCCCCCGCCGCCCGACAGCATGTTACCTACGCTGTTACCGTTGATCGTGTCCGCGCCGGCACCGCCCAGGACGTTCTCAATCACCGTGTCGAGGGACGTGGCGACATTGTCCGTCCATGTGTAGGTCCCAGGGCGATTGAGAAAGTCGGCGATGAAGCTGGGCGAGCTGGTCGGATAGCGCACCGTCCAGGAGGCGACCTGGTCTTCTACGGAATAGTATCCGATGCTCGAAAACGTCCCCGGAGTCAGGTTTACGACTGAAGCGCGCGTGTGGGTTGACAGGTCGAAGGTGTCGACGCCGCCATTGTCAACCAGGGTGAAAATATAGGGCAGCGTTTCCGCAAGGGCGTAGGAACTCGCACCAAGCTGAAGATCGTTGGACGCACCATAAAGGCCTTGGATCGCCACAATATCCAAAAGCATCGGCGTGGCCGGCTGCACGAGGAAGGTATATCCGACAAGCCCGCCCGTCGCGGCATCCACTTCGAAGTACCGAAGCCGACTGTCGACAAAGTCCGTGTAGGCCATCACCGTAAATCGTGTGTTGTCGAACTCAGCCGGTAGAGTTTCGCCCTCGAAAGGATGTTTCAATCCTAAGGCATGACCAATCTCGTGCAGCATGGTCTCAAAGAGGAAGGTCCCGAAGTCGACATCATCGTCCTTGAATTCGCTGTCGATCCAAATGTCGCCATGGAAGGCAAACGTGGGCTGACCTGGCTGTGGGGGCGCGTAGGCATAGGCCGCTGAGGGACCATCGCTGTAGTCGTCAGTGTCGGTGATGGCGACGCGTATGTCGCCTTGGCTGACCTCCGTGTCCTGAACCTGAGTGATGTTGAGAACGATCAAGCGATCCCAACCAAAGGCCGCGTTGATGAAGGCCGTGCGCAGTGAAGGACTGAGGACGCCGTAGTCAGCGTTCGAGGACTCATCGCCGGGCGGATAGGACGTTGGCGACCAGAAACTGCCCGTCGCGTTCGGGATGCTGAAAGTTACCGTTGGGCCCGGCCATTTCGCGCCGCTTGCATACTGCAGCCCGGCGTAGATCTGAGCGGTCGAGATAGGCACGTTAGGGCTCCCATGCTGGTCGCCCGGATCGTCACACGCAAGACGATTGCCGCAAAACAAAAAGCGCTAGACGCGTGCACTTACGAAAACGCCGCAGAGCCTGAAGAGGCGCTGCGGCGTCGACGAGAAAGTGGCTCAGGCTCAGACGGCGGTGAGTACCCGACGGCGAGCACGCAAAACACCGCCTAGGCTGAAGAAGCCAATGGTCATCATCGCCCAGGTCATCGGCTCCGGCACGCCCTCGATGGGCCAGCCAACGGCGAACGACTGGGTGTTGCCGCCGTTCGGCACCAGGGTGAAGATCCGGTCGCCAGGCGCGACGGCACCAGTCAGGTAGGTGTTGTAGGCTGCGGTGTAGGCCGCCGCTTGCCCAGGGGCGACAAGGTTGTTGGTCCGCAGCGAAATCGTCGCCAGCGGGTTCAGGGTCTGCCAGATCGCGGCTTGGATGGCTGCGGTCTGCAGGCTGGTCGCCGCACCGGGTGCATCGCGGTTCAGGATAAAGCCGATATCGACCAGGGCCGAGACGCGATTTTTCTGCGCCGTGCTGAGGTTGTTCGGCGTTCCGTTAAAATTCGTCGTCAGCGGTTCGCCCGGATCGCCCTTATTCGATATGTAGTTGAGGTCGGGCACATAATCGCCGAGGCCGATGTGGTGGTAGATGTCCACGCAGAAGGCGAACAGATTGTAGTTCAGGCCCGAAACCACCTCGTGAACGCCGAAGGTGATGCCGTTGGAATAGGCTTCCGAGCCGTTGATGTAGGCGCGATAGGTCGAGTCCATTGACGAGTTGGTCAGTTGGACCGCTGTGGTCGCTGACGCCGATGTCGAAAAGCTCAGCAGGGCGACGCCGGTCGCCAGCGCTATGCCCTTCATCATCTTTGTTGTAAAATTCGTCATAGGCCTCACTCCGTACGTTACACGCCCCCCTCGGGGCCATGCGAGATGTGATCGGCGCGCCGCCTCATACCGCAATTTCGATGCGGTTAACCCAAAGCTCCACCGTGTGCAAACGGCCTCGCCTCTCAGGGGAACGCCGCATCCGATTCCGCGAGTTCCATACGGAAAGCGCATCGAACATGAGGCCATGACGATCTCCCCTGTTCAGGTTGAGCGCCGCGACGCATCCTGCCTGCCACCCATCGCATCGAGGATATCAGCCCGTGACCTTGACCCGCCGCAGCGCCTTCACCGCGGTCATCCTGATGGCCCTCAGCCTCGCCGGACCCTCTCTGGCCGACGCATCGTTCGGACCCAAAGTCGGATCAAAAGCGCCGAACCTGGGCACCCTCAGTGACCAAGCGGGCAAGCCGCAGACGCTCAAAGGTCTCGCGGGCAAGAAAGGCACGGTGCTGGTGTTCTACCGTTCTGCAGGCTGGTGCCCATATTGTCAGGCCCAACTCATGGCGATGAACGCGGGTACCGCTGAGATCGAATCGCGGGGCTACAAGATCGTGGGCTTGGCCTACGACACGCCCGAGGTCGCCAAGATCTTCACCGACCGCCGGGCCATTACCTACACTCTACTGTCCGATCCAAAGTCGGAGGTGATCGACCGCTGGGGCCTGCGCGATCCACAGTACAAGGAAGGCAGCCGCGCCTACGGCGTACCCCGCCCCGCCATCTTCGTGATCGACCGCAAAGGCAAGATCCGCGCCTCCCTGGCCGAGGAAACCTACCAGAAACGCCCGCCGGTGGCTGAGGTGCTCAAGGCCCTGGACGGGATTAAGTAGCGGGGGCGGATCAACCGATGCGGCGGCTATCCAGCGGGTCAGATCAACGGTTCGGCGCTACCAGAACCGTTTCTTGGCCACAGCCCTGCCTGATCCGGACTTGAAATAGGTCTCGAGACTGCGAGCCAAGGCTTCGGTTTCGACGGCGACATAGGATTTTAGCACAACCGGCAAATGCGGTCTGGTCGAGGTGACCTTGCCTTCGCGATGGGACGCGACGCGCCGACGCAAATCGTTGGTGGAACCGACGTGGATGTCGCGGTTCTTTAGTTCGAGGAAATAGACGTACCACATGGTGCGGGTGTCTCCCTGCGCGCCTGCGGCGCTTCGGGAGATTCACCCTTCGCTAAAGCTTCGGATGTCCGCCCACTCCGTGGCCAGCCACCCGAAGCTTTAGCGAAGGGTGGCGGTGACGCAGGGATTCGAACCCTGGATACGCTTTCACGTATGACGATTTAGCAAACCGTTGCCTTCAGCCACTCGGCCACGTCACCTCGTCGCGGATGGCGTGCGCCGCCGCGAAGAGCGCGGTTTCTAGCGGACGCGGGC
>JAYTWT010000515.1:0-2180 GCA_043743295.1 Alphaproteobacteria bacterium
CGCTGATCCGCTGAAGCCGCGACTGGTCACCACTGTGGCGCTACCGGACGTCCGCAGTTCGGCGCTGCAATTCCGCTATCTCTGGGTGACCACGGCGCGGGGCCTGGAGGTGTTGGATGTCACCAATATGGCCCAGCCCCAGTTGGTGGCCGGCGCGAGCATCCCGCTGGTCGATGCGCGGCGGGTCTATATCGCCCGCACGTACGCCTATGTTGCGGCCAAGAAAGACGGTCTGGTGATCGTCGATATCACCAAGCCGGAGCGGCCGAGTCTCTATCAGAAGTTCGACGCCGGCGGTCAGTTGAACGATGCAGAGGACGTCGTGGTCGGCTCGACCAACGCCTCGCTGTTCGCCTATGTCGCGGACGGACGAAACGGCATGAAGGTTCTGCAACTGACCAGCCCCTCCAGCCAGCCAAACTTCTACGGCTTCTCGCCCCAGCCCAAGCCGGAACTGATCGCCTGGGCACGTACGCCGTCTCCGGCCTTGGCGTTGTCGAAAGGCTTGGATCGCGACCGCGCGGTGGATGAGACGGGGGGGCAGATCGCCGTGTTTGGCCGTCTGGGTTCACGGCCCTTTACGCGGCCGGAGATGGAGCGGTTCTTCACGGATCAGTGGGGCCGCCCCTATCGGGTGACGGATGAGGCAGACTTGGCGTCCTGGATGGGGCCGCGCGTAACGGCGCAGGCTGCGCGGTAACGCGCGTTACTCGGCCGCGACGTTTAAGGGCGTGATGATCGGCGCTGGTGCCACGATCTGGCTCCGCCCTTCGAAGTGCGCGCCAGATTCGATGGACAGCTCGGCGTGGCTGATGTCGCCCTCGACCTGGGCGGTGGCCCATAGGCGGACCTGGCGAGCGCGGATCGTACCGTAGACCTTGCCACGAACCTCGACGCTGTCTGCTTCGATGGTGCCCTTGACGCATCCAGTCTCGCCGATGGTCAGCTGACCCGTCTTCAGGTCACCCTCGACGGTACCGTCGAGATGGATGTCACCAGCGGTGGTCAGATCGCCGCGCAGGACGACATCCTGGCCGATCAGCGAGGCCACCGTCGGCTTACGCGGATGGTGAGCGGCGGTAAGTTCCATGGGCTCCGCGCCCTTAGTCGCCTTGGAGAACATATTGGCCGGCCCTCAGGAAGCGTCCGGGGTTCTGCGCCCGGCCATTTACCCATACCTCATAGTGTAGATGGGTCCCAGTGGAGCGTCCGGTCGAGCCCATACCCGCGATCCGCTGACCCACGGCGACCCGTTGGCCGGGGTGAACCGCAAAGGACGACAAATGGGCGTAGCGGGTCTTGAGACCCCGACCGTGGTCGATCTCAACCACATTGCCATAGCCTGAGCGTACGCCGGTGTAGGACACGATGCCCGGACCGGTTGCGTAGATGGGTGTTGCGTGGCTGCCAGGGAAGTCCAGGCCGGAGTGATAGGCCGGGCGGCGGGTGAATGGGTCAAACCTAACGCCAAATCCGCTGGTTTGCTGCGTGCTTGCGGTTGGACGTGCAAAGGGAAGGTCTTGGGCGGCCGAGGATAGGGCTTGGGCCTCCGATACGTCATGCGCCGCCCGTTGAATGCGGACCGCGAAGTCGTCGTCGATGTCCAAGACCGCAGCCAGGGCGCGCGGATCCTTTGACTCGATCAGCGGACCGCCCAACGACCCGCCCCGATCTGTAAAACTTGCTGGTGAGAGACCCGCCATGCGGAAGGCCAAGCGCAATCGATCTGCCCGGCTCTTGGCGAAAGTATCGGCGGCGTCTAGCAATTGCTCCTGGCCGATACGAACCATTTCGACGCGGCGGACCGGGCTCGCGTCCGTGTGGGCCAGCGCACGATTGATGGCAGGTGTCAGGGCTTCGGCTGCGCCCGGCGCGGCCTTCATGTCGGTCAACAACAGGGCTAGCGCCGCATGCCGCTTTTCCAATGAGGCCGCTGCGTCGGTATCGGTTCCAGAGGCCGCGTTCAGTCGCGCCATGGCGCTGTCCAGCCGCGCCTGACGATCCGCGACATAGCGTTCCGACTGCGCCTTGAGGGTGGCGATCTCGCGATCTGACCCCGAGGCTGACATCAAGCCGACCAGCATCGCAGCGGTGCTGACACCCATCCAGAGCGCTGCGACAGCAGCGCCGCCCGCGACCATCATCTGCTTGCGTGTGGTCAGCACGAACGCCTTCATGGC
>JAYTWT010000516.1:0-1540 GCA_043743295.1 Alphaproteobacteria bacterium
CTGAACACCGCCCCGCCCTTCTGGGCCAAGCCGGTCATGTCGACCACCGAGGCGGCCCGGCCATCAACATGGGCGGCCATGGCGAGGATTGAGGCCACCGTGGTGACCCCCGTACCACCGACGCCGGTGAAGACGATGTTCTGCACGCCGGTCAGGGTCTCAGAGGTCGGCAACGGCGTGGCGTCGGCGGTCAACGCGGGCATGGCCTCGCGGTGCGCGTTCTCGGCACCCTCCAGGGTGATGAACGACGGGCAGAAGCCGTCCAGGCAGGAATAGTCCTGGTTGCAGGTCGAGGGATTGACCTTGCGCTTGCGGCCAAACTCCGTGGCCAGGGGCTCAATGGAGACGCAGTTAGAGGCCTTGGAACAATCGCCACAGCCTTCACAGACCAAGGGGTTGATCATCACCCGCATCGGGGCGGCGGCCATCTTGCCGCGCTTGCGGCGGCGGCGTTTCTCGGTGGCGCAGATCTGGTCGTAGATCAGCACCGTGACGCCGGGAGTCTTGCGTAGCTGGCGCTGGACCTTCATCAGCTCGATGCGGGGACGGACCTCCACGCCCGGCGCAAGGTCGGTGACGGTCTGATAGCGCTCAGGCTCAGCGGCGACGACGACCACTTTCGCGGCGCCCTCGGCAGCGAGTTGGCGAGTGATCTGGGGGACGGTGAAGCCGCTCTCGGCCGCCTGCCCACCGGTCATGGCGACCGCGTCATTGAACAACAGCTTGTAGGTCATATTTGCGCCCGCGGCGATCGCCGCGCGGACAGCCAGCGAGCCGGAGTGGTTGTAGGTACCGTCGCCTAGATTGACGAAAACGTGCTTCTCGGTGGTGAAGGGCGAGGCGCCCACCCAGGATAGCCCCTCCCCGCCCATGTGACTGTTGAGGTCAGTCGAGGGGTCGTTAAAACTGGCCATGTAGTGGCAGCCGATACCGGCCAGGGCGCGCGAGCCCTCCGGCAAGCGGGTCGAGGTATTGTGCGGACAGCCCGAGCAGAAGAACGGCTTCCTCTGTTGATCACTGGACAGGGTGACGGCGGCCATCGAGGCGGCGGACACCCGGCTAAGGTAGTCATAGACCCGGCTCATGTGCGGGCCCGCAGGTAGGCGGTCTGCGATGGCCAGCGCGATTTCGGCCACCGACAGCGAATTCAGTTCCGAGAGCAGCGGGGCGCCGGTCTCGTCGGTCTTGCCGATGATCTTCGGCCGTGCGTGGGCCGGCAGGTCGTACAGGGCTGCGCGGGCCTGCACCTCGATCAACGGGCGTTTGTGCTCGATGACCATCAGGGTTTCGAGCCCGGCGGCGAAGGCGCGAAGGCCCAACGGCTCCAGCGGCCAAGGCATGCCGACCTTGTAGATGGCGACTCCCAGGCCGGCGGCCTCTTCGGTGGTGATCCCCATGGCCGCGAAGGCTTCGATGACGTCCTTGTAGGCTTGACCCTGACAGGCGATGCCCAGGCGCGGACGGCTGGAGCCCAGCATCACCCGGTCGATCCGGTTGGCCCGGGCGAAGGCCAGGGCGGCGGGCAGCTTCTGGGTCCGCA
>JAYTWT010000517.1:0-2308 GCA_043743295.1 Alphaproteobacteria bacterium
TTCAACGCCACGCCCTTCGTCGCGCAGCTGGCGCTTTCGACGACGAACGCCGCTTTCTGGCGCGGCTTGAGCACCCCAATGTCGCCCGGCTGATCGACGGGGGCGTCACCGACGATGGCCTTCCTTGGCTGGCGATGGAGTATGTCGCTGGCCAGGCCATTGACGTGGCCTGCGCGGCCTTGCCGGTGTCGGATCGCGTGCGGCTGTTCGTCAAGGCCGCCGACGCCGTCCAGTTCGCCCACAGCCGGATGATCGCCCACGCCGATCTAAAGCCCGCCAACATCCTGGTGGACGCTGAGGGGCGCGTGAAACTGCTCGACTTCGGCATCTCCGGACTGATTGGTGCCGGACCGCGCGGACGAAACACGACAGGCTCAGGTCCGCTGACCCACGCCTTTGCCAGTCCTCAGCGCATTGCCGGCGAAGGTCCATCCGTCGCTGACGATGTCTACGCCCTTGGCAAGACACTGGCGCAAATCCTCGATAGCTGCGCTGAGCGGGAACTGGCCGCCATCGTCGCCAAAGCCAGCGCCGATCAGGCCGACCAGCGCTATCGAAACGTCGCCGAATTGATCGCCGACCTGGACCGCTGGCGCGCCCGCTTGCCGGTGTCCGCCCTCCCCGACGGCTGGCGCTATCGGACCGGCAAGTTCATCGAGCGCCACCGCAAGGGCGTGCTGGCGACTGGCGTCGCCATGCTGGCGCTCGCCTCGACCTCGCTGGCCGCAACCACCAGCTACGTCCAAGCCGAGCGGGCGCGCGGTAGCGCCGAGCAGCGGTTCGGCCAGGTTCGCACCCTGTCGCACTTCATGCTGTTCGACCTCTACGACGCGTTGACCCGCCAGCCGGGCACCGTCGCCAAACGCGCCGAGATCGCGGCCAAGGCGGCGACCTATCTGGAACAGCTCCAACTCTCCAAGGACGGCGCGATGGACCTGCGCCTAGACACCGCCGCCAGCTATCGACGACTGGCTGCCATCCAGGGCCTGCCGGGCATGTCTAATCTCGGTCGCCCAGATCAGGCGCTGCAGTCGCTTGGCAAGGCCGAGGCCCTGCTAATCGACATCCTCAAACAACGCCCTAATGACGCCGATGCGCTGGCCCAACTCGGCTGGATCTATGCCGAACGCTGGGCACTCCACGGCGACAACGCCGGGACGACGAAGCCGAACCAGATCGCCCGCCGCTATTTCGATGCCGCACGGGTGGCCATGCCTACCAATGCCGAGGCTAGACTGGGCGTCTTGGCGACCGAGCGCAGCCGCGCATACGACTTGATCTGGTCTGCCGACAAGCCTGCGGAGGCGCTGCCGATCCTGCGCCAAGCCCTGATAGATCTGCGCGCCCAGCGCTGGTCGGGTGACTTGGCAAGTCGGGCCGAACTGCTCGAAGTCGACCTCCTCAACCGCCTCGGCGACGCGACCTACTATGCAGACGATATCCCAGGGTCGCTTGCGCCCTATCAGCAGGCAGACGCTCGCGTCGACGCTCTCATCGCCGCGCGTGGTGCCACGCCCAATCTCCTGATCCTGAAAGGCGGAAACGCCTTCAACATCAGCGGCACTCTGGAGGAAATACCAGGCCGCAAGGCCGAAGCTCTCGCCGTCGCCGAAGCCGGCGAAGCCGCCCTACAGCAACTTTTGGCTTCAGGACCCGACGCGGCGGCGGAGAAGAAGCTCCTCGTGCTCTATGGCCAACAGTCCGCGCTTCTTAGCGACGCGGGCCGATTGCGCGAGGCCCTAGAACCCTCTCAGGCCAGCATCACGCTGCGAACCCAACGCCTGAACGCCGCGCCCGGCGATCCCCAGCGGATGCGCGACCTCGCCATCGGCCTCTCCCCCAACGCCGACCTCCTGGCCAAGGCCGACCGCCGCACGGACGCCTGCGCCGCCGCCGTCCGCGCTGTCGGCGTCTGGGATCAGATCAAAGCCAAGGGCAACCTCGGCGCCCTCGACGCCCGCAAAAACCTACCGAAGAGCGTGGCGCAGAAGGCTGAGTTCTGCGCATAGCTTCCTCAGTCCTCGTCCTCGTCCTCGGCATCCAGCTCCGCCACCAGCCGCTTCAACCGCGCGAGATCGTCCGGGGCCACCGCACGCGCCTCCGTCAAATGCGCCACCAGCCCGGCCAGCCGTCCACCGAATAGCCGGTCCAGCATCCCCTGCCCTTCCGCCGTCAGCCAGGCGTCTCGGGCGATCCGCGGCGCATAGACCGTCCGACCGCCCCGCCGCTCCGATTTCAGCGCACCCTTCTTGATCAGCCGGTGGATCAGGGTCCGGATGGTGCTCTCGCTCCACCCGTTACCCGCGCC
>JAYTWT010000518.1:0-15599 GCA_043743295.1 Alphaproteobacteria bacterium
TGGCGTAGACTGGTGACCTGGGCGCTGATCTTTGCGGACGTGGGCGTACGATCTCCCTCGCAGCCCTCATCGGCAACGGCCGGCGCGGCGATCACAGCGCTCGAAATTGCGGCCAACACGGCCGTTCGGACTTTCATGCTTAGGTCCGGCTCCTTATGATTGCGACATGCTCGCGCCGTAGGGTTACAGGGATAAGTAGTGACGAACTCCACGGCCCGAAAATTTGGCTATCCCGGCACACTGATCGCCGAGACGAAACACTGGCTTGTCTTGGTGCGTCCGCAACAGCCCACATATGGCGCCCTGGTACTGATCTGCAAAGATGAAGCGCAATCCTTCTCGGCCATCAGCACCGGGGCGTTCGCCGACATGAAGGTGGCTGTTGACGGGATTGAGGCGCTGCTTGGCCATACTGTTGCCTATGAGCGCATCAACTATCTGATGCTGATGATGGTTGATCTAGACGTCCACTTCCATGTCCTGCCGCGTTACGAAGGCCATCGGGAATACGACGGCAAGGCGTTCAAGGATGCGGGCTGGCCGGGACCTCCGGCCCTTGCCTCTCACGTTGTACTGAGCGAGGAGGACGCCATGGCCTTGGCTGCGACCCTCGCCGCCAAATGGCGATCAGCCCCCGAAAGCCGAGGCGCCGATTGAGTCTTATAGATCGCTATATGCTGCGCCTCTCGTTCTGGCCGATGGTCGGCGCGATGGGGGTCACACTGCTTGCGCTGCTGCTAGAGCGCACGCTGCGGCTGCTCGACATGCTTGCTGCGTCCAACGACCGGTTCGGCTTTGTCGCTCAGTTGGCCGTGAACTTAGTCCCGCACTATGTCGGTTTGACCCTGCCTGCCGCGTTCTTTCTGGCTCTGCTGGTGGTGGTAAACCGATTGAATCAAGCCTCGGAGATCGACGCGTTCCTGGCTGCCGGCGTGTCGTTGACGCGGCTCGCAGCACCTTATCTCTGCCTTGCGGCGGCGTTGACGGTGGTAAGTCTGATCGTCTTCGGGTTCCTGCAGCCCTACAGTCGATATGCGTATCGCGCCGTCCTCCACTCCGCGCAGAACGCGGGCTGGAACGGCATGGTTCCGGCCGGAACCATTTTGATTCCGTCCAAAGATCTCACCGTCACCGCGGACGAAGCCGACTCGACAGGCCAGAAGCTCTCCCACATTCTGATCCGCAGGGTCACGGCCAACGGTCGCGAAGAGGTCACCACCGCGGGCATGGCCGAGGTGCGGCGCATGCCGGACGGGGCAAGTGTAAGGTTGGAACTCGAAAACGGCCAACAGCTGCGGTTCAATGATCAAGGACGACCCGAACTGCTGAACTTCAAAGCGCTCTCGATGCAATTGCCGTTGACCGGTCCAGCCCGGCTGCTGCGCGCGCGCGGTTCTGATGAACGGGAACTTACGCTGTTCGAGCTGGCGGATCAGGCGACCCAGCACAACACGACCATTCCGCGCGAAGCCCTCAAAGGTGAACTCTACGGTCGGCTAGCGAAGGCGTTCGTTCTTCCCCTTCTGACCCTCCTGGGTGTACCGCTTGGTCTGTCGGCTAAGCGCAGCGGGCGGGCACCAGGCATGCTGGTGGGCGGCATTCTATTGCTGGCCTTTTTCCACGCCGTGCAGTTGGGGCAAGGCTTGGCCGCCACGGGCCGCGCCAGCGCTGCGATGGCCGTGGGCGGGCCGTACCTTATCTTCGCCGCTATCGCTTTGACTGTGTTCCTGACCAGCCGCAAACGTCCCGGCGAAACCCCGATTGGCCGGGCGCTGGAGTACCTCTCAGGTCTTATTGCACAGCTGAAGCCAAAAGTGGCACAGGGCATCGGCACGTGACGCTTTCCACCTATCTCCTGAAATTGATGGGCGGGCGGATTCTGGCCGCATTGGCCGTTCTGGCTGGCGTGTTGCAGATCATCGACCTTCTTGAGGTGACTACCCAGATCCTGGACCGCAAGCTGGGCGCGGCTGGTGTCGCCTACTACGCCCTTCTGAGGTTACCCCGATTGGTCGAGCAAGCCGCACCGCTGGCCGTCCTGGCGGGATCGCTGTTCGCTTTCGCAAAGCTGGCCGGAGACAGTGCTGTAACAGCGATGCGTTCGAGCGGCATATCGGCCTATCGGATTGCGACGATGGCGGCACCGACTGTGGTCGCCTTGGCGTTGGTCCAGCTTTTGATCGGCACCGTGATTGCGCCGCGCACCGACGCCACGCTCAGCGCGTGGTGGCAGTCCAGCGCGCCGTCAAACGCGGCGAAAGCGATTGACCCGGTAACGTTCCGTCTTGGCAGCGAGGTGGTTGTGGCCACGCCGCGCGACCCCGACGGCCGCAGTCTGGAGGCGGTGACGATCTATCGCCGTGATGACTCAGGGCGCCTAATTGAACGTACGACATCACGCGCAGCTGTCTGGGAGGCCGGCCAATGGACCCTCATCGCGCCTCGTTTTGAGACCCTAGGTGCTGCGACGATCTCCGAAGGTCAGGCCGCGCGGATGGGATGGACCCAAAACCTAAACCCCTCGGACGTCAGGGACATGGCCGCAGGCCAGACGCTGGTTACGCCGGCCGAGGCCAAGCGTGCGCTCGCGGGCGGACTTTCAAATAGGCCTCGAACTTTCTATGACACCCAGGTTCAACGTGCCTGGGCGGCACCTTTCGCTTGTATCGTGATGCTCCTGTTGGCCGCGCCAGCCACAATGGCCAATTTTCGAGGCGGCGGCGCGACACTTCTGGTGCAATGTCTGTCGGCTGGATTGTTGTTTTTGGTCTTCGACGGTGCCTTCACAGCGTTGGGGGAAAACGGTGCTGCACCGGTCATTCTCGCAGCCTGGGCGGCACCCGCGATGTTTGCCGCGCTTGGGATCACGGCCCTGATCTACCTGGAGGGATGACCATGGCCGGGGGGTCGATCCAGATCATTCCTGTGTCCTCGAAAACAGAGCTTGACCGCTTCATCCGCGTGCCGATGCGCTTGGGCGCGAACGATCCCAACTACGTCCCGCCGCTGATGTTTGAGCGAGGGGAGTCGCTTACTGCCAAGGGCAACCCCTTCTTCGAGCACGCGGACGTGCAGTTCTGGCTAGCCCTACGCGACGGCCGCGATGTCGGCCGGATCAGCGCCCAGATCGATCACCTGAATCCGCAAACAGCAGAGGGTATCGGCAATTTCGGCATGATTGCCGCTGAGGACGACGCGGCGATCTTTGCCGCACTCTTCAATACCGCCGAAGCGTGGCTCAAGGCCAAAGGCTGTCGCGCGATCTTGGGGCCGGTGAACCTGTCCACCAATGAAGAGGTTGGTTTGCTGGTGGAGGGTGCAGAGAGCCCCCCGATGTTCATGATGAGCCACGATGCGCCGCACACGGCGACCCGCATCCTGGAACAGGGGTACGCCAAGGCTAAAGATATTTACGCCTACAGTTGCAGCGTCGCCGACGACCTGCCCGCACCGCTTCTGAAGCGAATCCGCAAGGGGCCGCAAGATGGCGTGACGCTACGGATGCTGGACATGTCGCGGTTCAATGATGAGGTCGATACCCTCACCGGAATCCTCAACGACGCCTGGTCTGGCAACTGGGGATTCACGCCGACCACAGAGTCTGAGACCAAGGCCCTCGCTTCGACGCTGAAACTATTGATCGACAAGCGCCTGACCTGGTTTGCTGAGATCGACGGCGAAGTAGCCGGCTTCATGATTCTCTTGCCGAACATCAACGAGGCCATTGCTGACTTGGGCGGGAAACTGTTGCCCTTCGGTTGGGCCAAGCTGATCTGGCGGCTAAAAATCATAGGCGTGAAGACAGGGCGGGTGCCGCTGATGGGGGTGAAGCGCAAGTTCGCCGGCTCCCGGCGGGGCCAACTCCTGCCCTTCCAGCTTATTGACGCGGTGGCTCAATCGGCGCGCAAGCTTGGCTACGAGCGCTATGAACTGTCGTGGGTGCTGGAGGACAATGTAGCCATGCGGCGCATCTGCGACGCTGGAGGAGCGAAGGTCTACAAGACCTACCGACTGTTCCAGAAGGCGCTGGGGTGACAGGGTTCCAAGCGTTAGTGCTGGCGGGTTCGCGGGATTCTGCGGTTGATCCGGTCGCATCCTATGCTGGCGCAGCGCACAAGGCGCTTATTCAGCTGGATGGCCATTCGCTGCTCGAGCGCGTGGTGATGGCCCTCAGGGTTGCCGGTGCAACACGGATTGCCGTGGTCTCAAGCCACCCGCAGGTCCGCGCCGAGGTTCTCCGCCTAAAAGCTGAAGGTCTAGACGAGGCTGAAGGCCCCAGCCTGAGCGTCCTGGCTGGTGCCTCGGCGCTCGGGACGCCTTTGCTGGTCACCACCGCCGACCACGCTCTACTCCAAGCCGCCTGGGTGCGTCAGTTCCTGGACGATGTGCCCGATGGCGTCGATGTAGCCGCACTGGTAGCCGGGCGGGCGACGGTCGAGACTGCTGCGCCCGGCACGAGGCGGACATGGCTGAAGCTGGCCGATGGAGATTGGTCGGGCTGCAATCTTTTCTATCTGGCCAATGATCGGGCGCTGGATGTCATAGCATTCTGGCGGCGTGTGGAGGGGGAGCGCAAGCGACCCTGGAAAATGGCTCAGATCCTGGGCCCGGGCATGTTGCTCCGCTACGCGATGGGTCGCCTGACACTGCGTGATGCCGCGCAGCAGCTCGGACGGATGGCGGGCGTTAAGGCCGCGATTGTCCAGACTCCATTTGGCCTCGCGTCCGTCGACGTGGACAAACCTGCCGATCTTGACCTGGTTCGGAAGATCATCGGGTAGAGCGCCTTCAGATCGTCCACGCTGAGGACAACCTGTTAAGGGTCGCGACGTCTTGAGGAAAATCCATTTCGCCCCACTCAAGGCCCTCAATCGAGCAGACCTGCACGTCGACGCCAGATTGGGCCAACTCATCGATCACGCTGAGGTACCATCGGCGCAGGCCCTCCGGCGACTGTAGGACCCGTTCGACCCCAGCGGCGAACTGGGCGGCGCCGGCTGGCGAGAAGCGCAGGAAGCCGATGGATTCCGCGTCATAGGCTTCGATGGTCTTGCCGATAGCGCGCAAGCGGCCCTTCTCAGTGAGGACCTTCATGTCATCGGCATCGTAGGACGGCTTGCGATCGATCGTGACGGTCACCGCAGCCTCCGGCGCGCCCAGCAACCGCTCCGCGACCCCAGGGCCAAACAGGGTGTCTCCATTGAGGACCAGCACTTCGCGGTCGAACTCAGCCCGCACGATCCAGCACGAGGCTGTATTGTCCGAGACGGTGAAGAAGGGGTTGTAGACCAGACGAACTGGCATGGTCAGATTGAGGCGGGCGACCTCAGCGTCGACGGCATCGGCCCGAAAGCCGGTGACAATTACCGCCTCGCCAACACCCGCGGCCTGCAAGCGCAGAAGTTGCCACGCCAGGAGTGTCCGACCGGAGAGTTCCACAAGGCACTTAGGGCGCGTCTCTGTCAGCGGCAGAAGACGCTTGCCCTGGCCTGCGGCGAGGATGATGGCGCGGTTGGGAGGTGACACGGGCCTATCCGAAAGACGCTGAGACGCGGTTATGTGCGTCCTACCCTCATATGTGAAGAGACCTCGACAGGTCAGCGCCCGCGAGGTCTCTCCGCATCAACCTATGACGGCACCGAACAAATTACGGCACAGTCACTCGACTACTTGAGGTGCTGAGCCAAGTGTTTGTTCATTTCAAACATGCTGACGGCGTCCTTGCCGTGAAAGATCGGCTTCAGCTTCGCGTCAGCCAGAATTTCGCGCTTGTTCGCAGGATTCTGAAGATTGTGCTTCTTAATGTATTCCCACATCTTCGACACGGTTTCGCCGCGCGAGAGTTGGCCCGCGCCGACAACAGCGGCCAATTCGGCCGAAGGCGTCAGGGGCTTTTGTAGGGCGTTTGTCTTTACTTCGGTGGCCATGGGCTCCCCCAGCATCAGTGTTGTCGCGGGGTTTCGGCGGGGTCGCCGGAACCGAGTCGCTTGACGTATCCTAACGTGACGCACGCCGCGCGCTACTGGAGATACGTCGCAACCGCGACATAGGGCTGATCAGTCGCTGAGCAACACGGTTACCTTGGCCGATAGGCCCGGTCGAAGCCGCGCTAGTTCCGGCTGGCCTGGTGCAAACCGCAGCTTGACTGGCACGCGTTGGACGATCTTGGTAAAATTGCCCACGCCCGGCTCAAACGGGATCAGGGCGAATTCAGACCCCGTACCCGGTGCAAAGCTATCCACCTGCGCTTTGAGGACCACGCCCGGTAGAGCATCCACTTCAACCTTCGCCGTCTGTCCGCGCAGCATCCGGGAGGTCTGGGTCTCCTTGAAGTTGGCCGTGACGTAAAGGCGGTCCAGCGGATTGATCACCATCAGCCTTGAGCCAGGCTGGACATAGTCACCGACGTTGGCCTGGCGATCACCGACGACACCGGCGATCGGGGCGCGGATATCAACATGCCGACGATCCTGGTGGGCTAGGTCCAGAACGGCAGCCGCCTTCTGCCGTTGCGCACGCGCCTGGGCGGCGGCGGCCAGAAGTTCGCCGCGTCGGGCCGCTGTGGCGGCAGATTGACTACGGCTGAGCGCCAATGCGGCTCGGGTCTTGTCCGCTGCGGCGGAGGCGGAAATCGACTGAGTCTCAATACGATCCGCATCACGGCGCGGTACAAATCCGGTTTTCAACAGGGCAGCGTATCGGTCCCAGTCGGCTTTGGCACGGCTGACCTCCGCGTCTGCGGCTCTGACGCTGGTTTCCGCCTCGCGCACGGCGGCCGCAGACATCGCCTGCTCGGACCCAAGGCGAACCATCGCGGCCTCAGCTGAGGCAACAGCGGCGTCGGCCGCCGCGACATCACCCTCGGCCCCGGCCATACGGGCGGCGTATTCGTCAGCATCCAGGCGAACCAGAAGTTGTCCCGCCGCGACGGACTGATTGTCGGCGACCAAGACCTCAGCAACATGCCCGCGCACGCGAGGTGCCACCAAGGTGACATCCGTCTTGATATAGGCGTTTTCGGTGGTCGCGCTGGCCTTGGCCGCATGTAGGTAGGCATAACCGCCGCCGCCGATCACCAAGGCTGCGACCAGGACGATCACGCCGCGGGGCGGCCCGCGGCGCACTTTGGACGGGGTTGCGACGGGATCAGACGTCATCAGTCAAACACCAACAAGGTTGAGGCCGCATGGAGGCAGCCCTGGAAGCTGGCTGGCGGTCTTGGAGCACGTCATTGGCCGATCCCCATGCGCGCCTTCAAGCTGACGCGCGAACTGGCCAGCATGGCCTCGGCATCCGCCTCGCTCGCTAAGGCCCGAGACAATGCAACCGCACCCATCATTTCTGCCAACAGCGAGGCTGCTTGGGGTTTTCGTGCATCCGGCAACCACCCCTCAATGCGGGCGATCAATCGGCGAACACCGCCCTCATAGGCCTGACGTATCGGCCCTGCCTGTCGCGGCAAATCGCTCGAGAGGCTCGCAATTGGACAGCCGCGTTCCGGAGCTGCCCGGTGCTCGAGCGATACATAGGCATCGACAAACAGGCTCAGCGCCTGCGGTCCGGTGAGGCCGGCGGTCAGGCGAGCGAACCGGCGTGCACTAGCGCCGAATGCCTCCTCCACAGCAGCGACCAAAAGGGCCTCTTTGCTCGGAAAGTGCGCATAGAAGCCCCCATGCGTCAGGCCGACCTGCGCCATCACACCGGCGACACTAACGCCGTCAGGGCCATGGGCTCTGGCCGCAGCGGCGGCGGCGCGCACGACCTTTCGGCGTGTCTCTTCCCCATGAGTATCTGAATATCGCATTGCCCGAGGCACCATTATATGATGATGGTCATATTAGATGACTAAAGACCGAACGCAAGCATGAGCTCTGAAGACGCTCCCGCATCGCCGATCAGCCTGCTGAGTGAGCGCCGCAAACTGTTGATCTTCGCGATCATGGCGTTCGGCCAGTTCATGGCGCTGCTGGACATCCAAATTGTTGCCGCGTCGCTGAATTCGATCCAAGCCGGGCTGAACGCTGGCCCCGACGAGATCGCCTGGGTCCAAACCGCCTATCTGATGGCAGAGATCGTCATGATCCCGCTGGCCGCCTTCCTGTCTCAGGCGTTGTCCACGCAGTGGCTGTTCTCGCTTTCGGCGGGCCTGTTCACGATCTCCAGCCTCCTCTGCGGCCTCGCCTGGGACATCAACTCGATGATCGCTTTCCGCGCGCTACAGGGTTTCACCGGAGGGGCAATGGTGCCCTTGGTGTTCTCGACAGGCTACGTCCTGTTCGAAGGACCGAAGCGGGCCATGATCCCCGCCATCCTGGGCGTTGTCTCCACACTGGCTCCCACCCTAGGGCCGACCGTCGGCGGCATAATCACCGAGTTCTTCGACTGGCGGTGGCTGTTCTTTATGAACATCGTGCCCGGGGTTGCAGTGACGGTCCTGTTCTCGGTCATGGGCAGGGTCAACGCGGCCAATCCCGCCATGCTGAAGCGCATCGATTGGCTCCACGTGGCGTCCCTGGCGGTATTCCTAGGCGGGCTGCAATACATGCTCGAAGAGGGACCTCGTCATGAATGGTTCACTGATGTGAAGGTGCAGACGGCGGCCTGGGTGTCGTTTGTGGGTGGCGTGGTTTTCTTCGAGCGGACGTTCTTCTCGACCATGCCGGTGGTCAAGCTAACCGCTTTCAAACGGCCCACTTTCGCTATGGCCTGTGTTCTGAACGTAGTTATCGGGTTCGGGCTCTACGCTGCGACCTATCTGACACCAGTCTACCTGGGTCGAGTACGCGGCTATTCCAGCCTGGAGATCGGCTTGACCGTGTTCATCACCGGGATTGCGATGACGGTAACCGCACCTATCGCGGCCCGGCTCTCAACCCGGGTAGACGGCCGCTATGTGATCGCGGTCGGCTTTACGCTGTTCGCGACTTCGCTGTGGCTGTTCTCAGGCGTTACGGACGATTGGGGGTTCCGCGAACTGTTCTGGCCGCAGGTGATGCGCGGACTGGCGATCCTACTGTGCATCGTCCCCGCAGTGGGTATGGCCATGAACGGCGTAGCGCCGAGTGAGCTTCCCTATGCCTCCGGCCTATTCAACCTGATGCGGAACCTGGGCGGTGCTGTGGGCATCGCCTTGGTGAACACTTGGCTCATAGACTTCGGCCGCGGCCATGCCGCCGGCCTATCGGCAGCCATGGGCGAACAGCCAGATCGCGCAATGGCGATGATGCAGGGTCTGACCCTACGCGCGCAGGGCTGGACCACAGACGCTGGGCGGGCCGTTGGCATAGCCGAAAGCGTCCTAGGGCGGATCGTAGGCCGCGAGGCAGCTACCCTGGCCTTTGCCGACACCTACCGGCTGATGGCATTCCTGTTCATCGCCGCGCTGCTCATCGTCCCGTTCGCCAAGCCGGCACCGATTGGCGCGCCGCCGCCCGAGATCGAGTGACAGCGGGATCGTAGCAGGTTGTTATGGCGTGACCCTCCGGGAGCGCCACGATGACCGAAGCCTTGTCCATTCTCTACGAAACGCCCGCCGCCAACATCGCGCGGCTGGTCCTAAACCGGCCAGAAAGCCGCAACGCGCAGGACACTCGCCTGCTCTATGAGCTTAACGCCGCGTTTGACCGTGCCGCGCACGACGATGCCGTCAAGGTGATCATCTTGGCGGCGGCAGGTCCACATTTCTCCTCCGGCCACGACCTGCGCGAAGGCGGTGGGATCGCTGAACAGATGGCTCCGTTTGATACTGTCGGCACTTGGTGCGGCTTCGGCTGCGCTGGGGCAGAGGGCCGGATGGCGCGGGAGAAGGAGATATACCTCGGCTTGTCGGAGCGTTGGCGCAACCTACCCAAGCCGACCATCGCCCAGGTACAGGGCAAGTGCATCGCGGGCGGGCTGATGTTGGCCTGGCCCTGTGATCTGATCGTCTGCTCTGATGATGCGGCATTCTGCGACAACACCGTGGGCATGGGCGTAGCTGGCGTCGAATACTTCGCTCACCCCTGGGAACTGGGGCCGCGCAAGGCCAAGGAGTTGCTGTTCACCGCCGACTGGCTCAGCGCGCACGAAGCCAAGGCGCTAGGCATGGTCAACCATGTGGTCCCGGCTGATCAGCTGGGCGACTTCACCATGGCCCTGGCGACCCGCATCGCCACCAAGCCGATGTTCGCGCTCAAGATGGCCAAGGAAGCCGTCAATGCGGCCGAAGACGCGCAAGGTCGCGTGAGCGCCATGAATACCGCCTTCGCCCTGCATCAGCTGGCCCATAGCCACAATATGCAGGTTCACGGGATGCCGGTCGATCCTTCCGGACTTCAGGTCCGCCGGAAGGAATGACGCCTTGCGCGAGATCCTGTAGAGACGCGTTCTCTATCAGGGGCATTGCACATGGAATTTGTTCTAGATTCTATTGATCGTCGTATCCTGCGGGAGCTCCAGCGGGATGCTACGGTACCGATTGCCGAGCTGGCCCAGATCGTCGGCCTATCGCAGACGCCGTGCTGGAAACGCGTCAAGCGGTTGTCCGATAGTGGTGTGATCCTGAAACGCGTCGCCTTGCTGGATCACAGCAAGCTTGATCTTGGCTTGGCGGTGTTCGTCTCTGTCCGGACAAGTCGTCACGACCAGGAATGGCTGGACACCTTTGCGGCAGCGGCGTCGGCGATGCCGGAAGTTCTGGAGTTCTATCGGCTGTCCGGTGACACCGACTATCTACTGAAGGTGCTGGTCAAGGACATAGCCGCCTACGACGCCTTCTATCGAAAACTGATCACCGCCGTACCGCTGTCGGACGTCTCCTCGGCCTTCGCGATGGAGCAGATTAAGTCGACCACGGCACTGCCAATTTGACATAACGCCACGGCAGACGGCCAAACTGTCGCCAACAAGAAATCGGTGCGGGAGGCTTGGTTGGTCATGGGCTGGACAATTGCAGATGTTTGGGAGGCGATCGCCGCCGCCCAGCCGGATCAGGCCGCACAGATCCAAGCCGACCGGGTCCTCACCTGGGGCCAGTTCGACGCGCGCGCCGACGCGTTGGCCGCGCACTTCATCGCCAACGGCATGAGCCGGCAGGGCAAGGTTGCGGGTTTTCTCTACAACGGGCCAGAGTACCTGGAGACCTACTTCGCCGCCTTCAAGGGCGGGTTCGCGCCAGTCAACACCAACTATCGTTATGGCGCGGAAGAGCTTTTCTACCTGTTCGACAACGCCGACGCGGAGGCCGTGGTCTTTCACGCCAGCTTCTCTGAGGTGCTGGAGCGTATCCGGGGCCGCCTGACCAAGGTGAAGTGTTGGGTTGCCGTGGCCGAACCCGGCCATGCCGCGCCGGCCTGGGCGGATGACTACGACACCGTGGTCGCCAAGGTTCCGGCGCAGCGCTCCGTGAAGGCCCCTTGGGGCCGATCCGGCGACGACTTGCTGCTGCTCTATACGGGTGGCACCACGGGCATGCCCAAGGGTGTAATGTGGCGACAGGACGACCTGTTTCAGGTGCTGGGTGCCGGCGGCAATGCGGCGTTGGGCGTGCCGCCAGCAACGTCCATCGAAGAGCTGTTGGCGCGGCACGCCTCACCCGACCATCTGCGCTCCATCTCGCTGGTCTGTGCGCCGTTGATGCACGGGACCGGGCAGTTCTCAGCCTTCATAAATTTCATCAACGCCGGGACCGTCGCCACCCTGCCCTCGCGCAAGTTCAATGCGAACGAACTGTGGAACGAAGTCGAACGGCTTCAGGCCACCAATGTGGTGATCGTCGGCCTAGCCTTCTCCACCCCGATGCTCGAAGCCCTGGATGCCAATCCGGGACGCTGGAACCTC
Source organism: Alphaproteobacteria bacterium (assembly GCA_043743295.1). Classification (GTDB taxonomy): domain Bacteria; phylum Pseudomonadota; class Alphaproteobacteria; order Caulobacterales; family Caulobacteraceae; genus Phenylobacterium. The sequence continues at coordinate 11,818 of JAYTWT010000518.1, forward strand.
TCCAGTGTTCGCGCAATGAGCTCATCCGGCTCGATGTGGAGCCTTGAGAACAAGCAGGGCCTGCTGCGGCATATGCCCACGGCCATTATCATGGACAGCCTGGGATCGTCGGAGGCGGTGGGCCTAGGTGCGTCGTCGTCGGCGGCAGGCGCTGAAGCGCAGACAGCGGCCTTTATGCTTGGCCCCAACTGCGTCGTTTTCACCGAGGACGGTCGGCGCGTTGCACCGGGTTCCGGCGAACGCGGCCTCGTTGCGGTGACCGGATTCCTGCCCGCCGGCTACTACAAGGACGAGGAAAAATCGGCCAAGACCTTCCAGATCATGGAGGGCATCCGCTGGTCAGTGCCGGGCGACTGGGCCGAAGTGAACGCTGACGGCAGCCTGAAACTGCTGGGCCGGGGCTCGGTCTGCATCAACACTGGCGGTGAGAAGGTGTTCCCTGAAGAGGTCGAGGAGGCCCTGAAGCGCCACGCGACGGTGCGCGATGCCGTCGTCGTGGGCGTGCCCGACGCACGGTTCGGCGAACGCATCTGCGCCGTCGTCGAGCCCGAGGCGGGACAGTCGCCGACGCTGGTCGACCTGTCAGAATCAGTTCGCAGCCAACTGGCAGCCTATAAGGCCCCGCGTGAACTCGTCTTAGTCGACACCATCGGCCGAGCCGCAAATGGCAAGGTCGATTATGCGCGGCTCAAGGATCACGCCCTGAAGGTCTTGGGGGTTACGGCTTAGGCTGGCCAGTCCGGCATCCGGATCTTCACCGGTGCGCCGACTTCTGTCGTGGCCAGGTGCCTCAGGAAACTGGCGATCCCGGCGGCACCTTGCATATATCCGGTCTGGGCCTCGACGAAGTCCGGGCGGTCGCGGTGTTCGGCCTGCACCCAGCGGCGGCCATCCCCGACCTGTTCAGAGCCCGCCAGGATCACGGCGGCACAGCGCCTTGCCAGGTCTAGAAACGCCGTCTCACCCGTTCGGGCCGCCATCAAGAGGGCGAATTCTCCAATCCCGGCATCGCCACAGCATTGGCCGTGATTGTTCCAGAGCCCCTTGGACCGAGTCTCCGGCGCGCCGAGGGCGGTTAGGCCGTCAATCAGGTCCTTTGCGGCTTGCAGCCAAGCCTCATCGCCCGTCACCGCATAGAGCTCCAACAACAGTCGCCCCGTTCCCGGCGGGCCGTGGCAGGCACCAAGATAGTAGATCGGACTGCGCGCCTCCTCGGTGTGGCAAACGAGGCGTCCCTGCGCACCGACGGCCTTGGCGCGGCTCAGCGTGTACCGGGCCGCCTCCTGCGCGGCGTGCAGATAACGCGCTTCGCCCGTCGCCCGGTGTAGCTGCAGCAAATAATATCCAACCCCTGCTCCGCCATGGGCGAAGTTGGGTGCAGTGAAGGCGAACGGCATATCGGCCATCATCATCCAGCGCAGGCCGTCCGGATCCGGCTCGGCAACTTCCAGTAAACGCTCACCGACCTGAACGGCCCAGGTCAGCGCCTGATCGTGCAACCCCTCGGCGTGGGCGTAGAGCAGGATCAAGCCCGCCCCAGCTGCGCCGACGCTCTGGTCATAGATTTCGCGATCGCCCTTCATGCCGGTGATGTCGGAGAAAGGCATCGGCTCGACCCAGCCGATCCCGGTGCCCAGCGGCGTCGCCTGAGCGCGCAGATGATCCAGGCAGCGAACAGCCGCGTCGCGGAAACGGGCCTGGCCGCAGGCCTTGGCCAATTCATTGAGCGCGAAGGCGTAGCTCGGCCAACCGTCCGCCGGACTTACCGACATCCAGTCCTTACGCGCCAGGTACTCGAGAACCTCGTCGCCGGCCGCTTCCGCCTCGGGCAACGCATCGGGATCCTCGCCCGCCGCATGCGACTCCAGCAGAGCCAGGATTACCCCACAGCCGCCGTGATAGAGGCTGTAACCCGCGCCGGACTTCGGGTCGTCCGTGCGGCGCCACTTGGCCCGCCCATCGACCTTCTGGGCGCGGATGAAGGCCATGGCCTCGTTGGCCGCTGCCATGTTCGGGTTCATGACCATGTTCCCTGCCCGCTTCCGTTGCAGGCGACGTTAGGCCCAGGCTCGTGGCCTGTCGATGAGGTCACGAACGGCGCGTGACTGTTAGGTCGGTTGGCTGCGCAGGCTGCGAACGAATTCGACCAGGGCGGAGCGCGAAACGCCGCGTGGCAAACTGGAGTACGCTTTGAGTAACTCTAGCGCACCGGGTTCAGCCAAGAGGGCCGCAACCTCGTCAACCGCCCCGCTGGATGCGGAATTCTCGCCGAACATCTCGGCGACGGGCACTTCCAGGGTCTTAGCGATGCGGGTCAGCATCGAGGCACTGACGCGGTTGGCCCCGCGCTCGTACTTCTGAATCTGTTGGAAAGTCACACCGGCCGCCTCAGCCAACGCCTGCTGCGAAAGCCCTCGCACCTTTCTCAAGAGCCTGATCCGTGCGCCGACAGCGATGTCCACGGGATCAGCGACCGTTTCGGGTTTGCTGGCCATTGGTTTCTTGGGTCTCCTCAGGCCGACGCTGATCAGCGCGTGCGGCTAGCTTCATCTTGAACGGGCGGAACGATGTTTTGTTGCGGCCCGGATTGATCAGAAATGCAGTAGCAGGCCTCAGCGATCACGATGCCCAAAGCCCTACGGAGTGGTCCATACAGTGGAGCGTCACGCTCCAACTGGATCAGTTCCTCTTCGTAAGGTGCCAGCAGGTCGACGAGATTTTGCGCCAGCCGTCTGGAGTAATCCGGATCGTGAATCATCGTCCCCCCGTCGTCACAAAATTTCGGCTATCAGCCGCATCAATGCAAGCAACCCAGGGGCGTGAGTCTCACTTGCGCCAATCTGTCGCAAGGCCCCAGTCCGAGGGAAACCTGAAGAGCGTCAGGCGCTTTGAGGTCGGCGACAAGCCAAAAAAAGGGCCGCACCCGAAGGTGCGGCCAAGTCATAGGGAGGAAACGCCCAAAAGGGCAAGATCGTTATGATCGCATGCTGCAGTGCACGCAAGTCACTTTCGCATCGCGACATGAAATGGATCGTGAGGGCCCGCTGGCTAGCCTTGCTTCCGTCACGGGCAGGCCGTTAGCCTAGGCGTTGGGAATGGTGCAACGCAGCGCGTAACGCATCAAGACCGGCAACTATCAACATGGAACGAATACCGACGGACCGATTAAGCAGGTTGCGCCACGAGCAAACGGGCCGCGCTCATCGGCCCTGGCTACGACAGGGTCTGCGAAGACCGCCCGTTGGCGTGCGTCACTCGAAGACCATCCTGCGTAGATCTAGGGGGAGATCACAAAAGCATGAGCCACGATCAGCCCCATGATCGCGACCGCCATCTCACCATCGACGCCGTGCGCGGGTTTGCCGTGCTGGACATTCTTCTGATGGCCGTCGTCGGCATAGGCCTGCTGTCTATTGGTGGCATCAATCAAAGCGATGCCGACGGCGCGACCAGTCCTGGCTTTCGGACCTGGACCGTCAACGGCGTCCTGACCGACGGCAAGATGCGCGCCTTGTTCATGATGCTGTTCAGTGCAAGCGCTGTCCTGATCGCCGAGCGCGCAGAGCACGGGGGGCTCGGGCCTGTCACTGGTCCAATGGACGCACCAGCGATTCTCCAAAGCTGGCGCAGTGCCACTTGAAAAGCGCGCGAGCCGGGAGGGACCCGGCCAACGCTGCGATGGTACCACCTCTCGGTCTCGAACCGAGGACCTCTAGATCCACAATCTAGCGCTCTAACCAACTGAGCTAAGGCGGCATCGCGAGCGGCAGGTTCTAGCGGCG
>JAYTWT010000519.1:0-9282 GCA_043743295.1 Alphaproteobacteria bacterium
GGCGTCGCCGAACAGCACCGCGCCCGCCACCCTGCCGTCTTCTAGAACGATGCGCTTGTAGACCCCGCGTCCGGCGTCGCGGAACACGATGTCCTCGCAACCTTCGCCACCCAAGTGCTTGCCCGCCGAGAACACATCGACGCCCGAGACCTTCAAGCGGGTCGAGAGCGCGGAGCCCTCGTAGACCGCTGCACCGCCGGTGAGTGCCTCGCCCAGCGTGCGGCACATCTCCCAGATCGGCGCCACCAGGCCATAGACTTGACCACGATGCTCGACACACTCGCCGATGGCGTAGATGGCGGGATCTGACGTTCTCAGGGTGTCATCCACGACGACGCCCCGGTTGACCTCAAGGCCCGCAGCCTTGGCGAGCCCGATGCTTGGCCGAATGCCGACTGCCATCACCAGCAGATTGCAGGGCAGGACCTGCCCATCCTTCAGCTTCAGGCCGGAAACCCGCCCCGTTTCGCCAACGATTTCCTCAGACTGGGCCTCCAGGAGGGTCTCGACGCCCTTACCCTTTAGCGCTTGGGTCAGCAGAAAACCCGCTGATGCGTCCAGCTGGCGCTCCATCAGCACGTCCATCAGGTGGACGACCGTTGCGCCCATCCCGCGCTTCGCCAAGCCATAGGCCGCCTCGATGCCCAGTAGACCTCCACCGATCACGACCGCCTTGGCATCCGGCTTTGCGGCAGCGATCATCGCCTCGACGTCGTCCAGATCGCGGAAAGTCACGACACCGGCTAGGTCCGCACCCGGCAAGGGCAGACGAATGGGATCTGACCCAACCGCCAGGATCAGCCGGTCGTAGGGTGCTTCCAAACCCCCGGCAGCGCGGACCATCTTCGCCGTACGGTCCACCGCCGCGATCCTCGCGCCAAGATGCAGGGTGATGGCGTTGCCCGCGTACCAGGCCTCGTCATTGATCACGATGTCCGCAAACGCCTTCTCGCCAGCCAACACCGGCGACAGCATAATCCGATCGTAGTTCACGCGCGGCTCGGCACCAAAGATGGTGATCTCATAGCGATCAGGATCGCGTTTCAGGACCTCCTGCACCGCCCTACAGCCGGCCATCCCGTTGCCGATAACGACGAGCCTCTCGCGGGCCATGGCCTCAGGCCGCCGTGCGCAGGGCAGCGTGGCGCGCGTAGAGGAACTCGATCACGGTGTGCCGCGCGGCGATATAGGCGGGTTGACTGTCGACCTCGATCCGACGACGCGGTCGGGGCAGGTCCACGGTCACGATGCCGCCGATCTCCGCAGACGGCCCGTTGGTCATCATCACGATACGGTCGGACAACAGCACCGCTTCGTCCACGTCGTGGGTGATCATCATCACTGTGTTGCCCAGCTTGGCGTGGATCTCCATCACGCTGTCCTGCAGATTGGCGCGGGTCAGGGCGTCCAGCGCGCCGAACGGCTCGTCCAATAGCAGGACCTTGGGTTCCATGGCCAGCGCGCGGGCCAAGCCCACACGTTGTTTCATCCCGCCGGAAATCTCGGACGGCTTCTTGTCTTTGGCGTGAGACATCTGGACCAGGGCCAAATTGTGCAGGGTCCACGCGTGGCGCTCGGCTCGGCTGCGCTTGCCGCGGAACACCTTGTCGACCCCTAGGCGCACGTTCTCATAGACGCTGAGCCAAGGCAGCAGGGAGTGGTTCTGAAACACCACCGCCCGGTCAGGACCCGGGGCTTCGACCGCCACTTTGTCAACGATCACCGCGCCGATGGTGACCGGCAACAGCCCCGCCACAACGTTGAGCAGGGTCGACTTGCCACAGCCCGAGTGGCCGATGATCGAGATGAACTCGCCCTGGCTGACCGCTAGATCGACACCGCGCAGCACTTCGCTCGCCTTGGGTCCGGTGTTGAAGGTCACGCCGACGTTCTCAATGGAGAGATAAGCTCTTGAAGACATGGTGCGTTCCTAACCGGCCGAGGCGCCGCGGGAGACAATGTGGCCTATGAGGGCGACCAGCCGGTCGAGCGCGAAGCCCACAAGGCCGACCCAGATCAGGGCTACGACGATGTCGGAGATGCGGGACGAATTGTACTGGTCCCAGATGAAGAACCCGACGCCGACGCCGCCCAGCAGCATCTCGGACGCCACGATGGCCAGCCAACTCATCCCGATGCCGATCCGCAGGCCGGTGAAGATGTAGGGTGTGGCCGCCGGCAGCAGGATGGTGATGAAGTATTCCAGCGGCGACAGGCGCAGTACCCGGCCAACGTTGACATAGTCCTGGGGAATGTTCCGCACGCCGACGGCGGTGTTGATCAGGATTGGCCAGATCGAGGTGATGAAGATCACGAACAACGCCGAAGGCTGCGCCTCGTGTAGGGCGGCCAGTGAGATCGGCAACCAAGCCAAGGGTGGCACGGTCCGTAACACCTGAAAGATCGGATCCAGCCCGCGATGCGCGATCTTGCTGGACCCCACCAGGACGCCCAACGCAATGCCGACCACCGCCGACAGGCTGAAGCCGATGGCCACGCGCTGCAGGCTGGTCAGCGCGTGCCAGAACAGGCCTTTGTCCACGCCGCCCCGGTCAAAGAAGGGGTTGAGGATCAGCTCGCGACTGTCCCGCCAAATCGCGGTCGGCGAGGGCAAACCCGCATTGCTGTCGCCCGTCAGGCCCTGCCAGAGCAGCATCAGAACTGCCAAGGTCACCACGGGCGGCAAAACATGGGCAGCGACAGCTCTTGCCTGCTCCGCGGCGCGGCTGGGAGAATCCGTGGCAGCGCGCTTGGGCAAGGCCAGAATCTCGGCCGGCTTTGGCGATATCGCCACCGGAGGATCAGCATCCTCAGACCATGCGGGTAGGCTCATGGATGGGGTTTCCTAAACGAGCTTCTTGATGGGTTGGCTGGCAAGGTAGGCACTGGGATTGGCCGGATCGAAGGTCTTGCCGTCAAAGAACCGCTCGACGCCGCGATTGTCCGAGGTCGGGGCCGCAACGCCCAGGGCCTTGGCCGAGGCCCGCCAGATGTCGGACCGGTTGACCTTGTTCACCAACGCCATCTTGTTCGTCGCCTGGGGCAAAATCCCCCATCGGACGTCTTCAGTGACAAACCAAAGATCATGCGACTTGTAGGGGAACGAGGCGTTGTCGGCCCAGAACTTCATGATATGCGGCGAGCCCTTGAGCGTACGTCCGTCGCCGAAGTCTACAGTGCCTTGCAGGCGGGGCAGGATGTCGCTGATCGGCACGTTGACGTACTGACGTCCAGACACCGTCGAGCACATGGCCGGTCGGTTGGCCATCTTGTCGCACCACATCTGGGCTTCCATGATCGCCATGGTCAGCGCCTGGGCGGCGCGGGGGTAGCGCTCTACCCAGTCGGCGCGCATGCCCAACGCTTTCTCCGGATGGTTCATCCAGATTTCGGACGTCAGACAGGCCGTGTAACCGAGCTTCTGGTTTACAGTTTGGCCGTTCCAGGGCTCGCCCACACAGAAGGCGTCCTGCGTGCCCGCCTTAAGGTTGGCCACCATCTGCGGCGGCGGGATGACAATGGTTGAGACGTCGGTTTCCGGGTTAATGCCCCCCGCTGCCAACCAGTAGCGCAGCCAAAGATCGTGGGTCCCACCCCGGAAGGTCATGGCGACCTTGGCCGGATTGCCAGCCGCTTTCAGCTGCGTGAACTTGGCCTTTGCACCGGCACTGTTCAGGCCGACCTTCACGGCTTTAAGATCGTTGCCGACGCTGATCCCCTGACCGTTGAGGTTCAGGCGGGCCAGAATGCTCATCGGCACCGGCTTGCCGCCCGTCGCTTGGCCGGTAGTGATCAGATAGGGCATCGGCGTCAGAATGTGGGACCCATCGATCCCGCCGCCGCCGGATCCCAGCACGATGTTGTCGCGAACACCGGCCCACGACGCCTGCTTCAGCACTTCCACATCGGGCATGCCATATTTGGCGAAGAGGCCGCGTTCCTTGGCGATGATCAGCGGCGAGGAATCGGTCAGGGCGATGAACCCCAACCGCGCCTTGGCGATCTCTGGACCTGGTCCAGCAGCGAACGCGCCGGTTGGTAGGAGCGTCTTCGCGGCAGCCAGTGTGGCAGCGGCTGCCGTCAGGGCACCGCGGCGAGTCATGGATTTGGCGGTCATGGCGAGGCCTTCCGTCACAGTTTGTATTCGAGGGTGAACCAGACCTTGGTCCGGCTTGGTGGAGGCGTCGCCGTGCCCAGCGGCACGCGCGCAACGCGCTCAAAGTCAGCGTATTTGATTGCCGCCGAGAGCTTTGGATTGATCGCCGCCTGGACCTGAGCGTTCCACTCACGGCCAAGGTTCGCGCCTGTCCGCTGGTCGTTGAAGTCGTGGTAGCGAACCAAGACGTCCAGATTGAACAGATACTCCATCCGCCAGCGTGGTCTGGCGTTTAGGCTGACGTTGAAATCCTTGATGCCGTCGACAAAGCCTTTGTTCCCACCGAGCGGTTGAACAAAGGCGTCTGCCCAACCCTGGAAGGCGTGGGTCGTGGCGAGGGGGGTCGTAAATCCACGGGTCCCGTTGCCCTCCAGGGACTCGTACGAAACCTTCGCCGTGTAGATGTCGAAGGTGCCGGCGAGATCACCACCCCAATAGTCGAGGCTGTAGTTCGGGGTGTTCTGATTGTAGTCGCGCTGGTTGGCCCATGTCGCGTTATAGGCTACCTGGACGAGGCCGAGCCAAGCCTTGCCGGACGCCTTCACGCCCCTGGTAATCGAAGAGTTGGCGGCGGCGTTTCCAAAGTCCAGCGCATAGGCGAACCCTTGAACCCGAAGCTGCTCTGCCGGAGACCACGTCACGTTCAGCAGATGGCTGTCGGAGTCCCAATCTCGTAGTTCGCCCAGGATCCGATTGACGTGGGTCACATAGACGTAGGTGCCTTTGAAGCGACCCAAGGCGCCGTCGAGCCGAACCGCATCAAAAGTCTGTTCGTCCTGCCGCCAACCCACGGCACCGATGAAGCGTTGGTCGTCGATGTTGATCCGCTGGCGACCTAGCGTGGCCTGGAACATCGCGTTGGGCGTCCAGGTCAGTTGCAGGCGATTGAGCTCGGTGACATCCGGGTCGTTGATGATAGGATAGCGCGACTTGGTCGCACCGTTCAGCGGCGGCGCGGTCGAGCCGGGCACATTGACCGCGAAATGCTCCGGGCCGACCTGACGAACGTCTTCGAACTCGACGAGGCCCCGCAGGCCCTTCCAGTCGCCGGTTTCCCAGCCGAGGCGGGTACGGACTGTGAAGGACTCGCCGTTGTCCTTCAGAACCGGCGTGCGTTTTTGATCGACGAACTCATAGCGCCCACGCACCTCCAGGATCAGCTTCCCGGCAGCAATCGTGTCGCTGATGGTCGCAACCGGCGAGGCGTCAACCTTGGCCGAGGGTTCAGCGATGGTTTCCGGTGCTGCGGCGGTGGTTTCAGCCGTCAGACCGTCCGCCTCGACCGGCGGCGCTGTGGCCTGCGTCTCTTGTGGTTGCACCGCCTGAGCCAGAGCCGCACCACCCCACATCAGGGCGATTACGGCTGTACCGGCGGATAGTCCTCTCTTCAAACTCAACATGGCCAGATCCCCGCGCCAAAAAAAAGACGTCCGCCCGGGGAGGAAGCCCCGTGCGGACGTCGGTGTCCGTGATGCCGCGCAGTCGCTGCACAGCTCGGCCTCAAGGGCCGTCGCGAAACGTCGTTGTCCCGCGATGTCGAATTGAGAGCCGCACGGCTGGACTGCCGCCGCAAGACAGCCAGTGTGCAGTGCGAAAGAAATTGTGTGGGAGGGCTCGTAAATGCGTACAGGTTAGGCACCCAAGCCTGCTGCGGCGCACAAAATTCGAGCGATCAGTCCTTAGGTGTGCGCGCCTCGGCATCTATCTGGGCGTATCGACGCGCATCCGCCCTGCGGAACGGCCCTTGCAGATCATAGCCATCCAGCACGACCAGGGGCTGAGTCGTTGGTAGGCCTAGCTCTGCCGCAGCCACGGCCAGCAAATCGGGGCGATAGACCCGCGCCGCGAGCTCAAGAACATCCACGTCGCGCGGGATATGGCCCCAACGCACCATCTGAGCCGCCAGCCAGGCGGCATGGATAGGCTCAGGTACATTCGCGCCCTTGGCGTAAAGTACGATGTCCGTCAGCGACGCCTCTATCACCTCGCGGCTTGCCCCGACGTGGGCCGCCTCGGACAGGAGTTCCGCCAATAGCGGCCGGTTCTCAGCGGCGTCGGCCCAGGCCGCCGCGCGCAACAGGGCGCGCAGGATCGCCTGGAGACGTTCGGGGTTTGCATCGGCCCAGGTCTGGGTCACCGCAAACACCTTATCCGGCGCACGAGGCCAAAGCGTCGAAGCGCGCACAACAATCCGCCCCGCGCCGGCGGCGACCGCCGCCGCGTTCCAGGGCTCCGTGACGCAGAACCCTTCCACGACACCGCCCACGAGCAATTCAGTCATCCGCGACGGCGGCGCGACGGTCAGCCGCACATCTCGGTCCGGATCAATGCCCGACCGCGCCAGCCAGTCACGCAGGAGATAGTTGTGCGTGGAAAAGGGGAAGACCACCGCCAAGGTCAGCGCGCTCGCACCCTCATCGCGGCGCCGCGCAATCAATCGGGCAAGGCCCTCAGCCGTTGGGTCGGGCCCGATCACATCGGCAATGTGCGACGAAAGGGTGATCGCCGGGCCATTGAGGTTCAATGCGAACGGCGCAAGGAGCGCCGTGGGCTCATCGCCGCCGACCCCAAGGCTGACGGCCAATGCGGTCGGTGCCAGCATATGTGCGCCGTCCAGCGCCCCAACTTTGACCTTATCACGAACGGTGGCCCAGGAGACCTCTCGGCTAAGGGCAACGTTCAGGCCTTCGTCTTCAAAATAGCCCCTCGCCTTGGCGACAATCATGGTGGCCGCGTCGTCAAGCGCGATAAAGCCCAGCCGCAGGGCAGGGTCGCGGCTCATGAGTTGTCCCCTTTCAGCACGCCGGCGAACGCCAGCAGGTCGGACGCCAGGGCACCGAGTGGTCGGCCCGTATCCATCGAAAGCTTTCGGAGCAGCCGGTAGGCGGCTTCCTCATCGAGACCGCGCTCCTTCATCAGGAGGGCCTTGGCGCGCTCCACCGTCTTTCGCGAGGCCAAGTCCGCCTTGGCCTTGTCCAGGTCCTGGCGCAGCTGGTTCATGAGTTGAAAGCGGCTCATCGCCACCTCAAGGACCGAGCGCACGCGGGCTGTGGAAAATCCGTCTACCACATAGGCCGAGACTCCGGCCCGGACCGCGGCCTCCGCCAAGCCGGGCTCGGAGCGGTCCACGAACATCACCACTGGCCGAGGATTGGCGGCGCTCGCTTCGCGCAGGCTCTCGATAGTGTCGCGGTCCGGGCTGTCGGACGCTACGACCACGACGTCCGGCTCGAACAGTGCCGCCTCGAGCGGATCGAAGGTGGACGCATGGCGCACCTCGAGCGGCTGGACGCCCGCGAGGCCCTCGGCGACCAGGGCGGCGCGGGCCGGGTCCGGATCGATGACGAGGACGCGCATGACTTCCCACGTAGCAGGGCGCCGTGACCTGGGGTCAAGACATCGGGCCTTCGGGGTAACGGAAGCGCCGCCGCCTAGACTTCGATCAGGTGTCGCCGTTTTTCTGAGCAGACTCAACCTCGAGAAGGGTCTGCAGCAAGGCGGCGCGCTCCGTCGGCGTGTTCGCGCCGCGAAGTCGGGCCTGCGCCTCAATAGGGGCGCGAAGCCGTACCAGACCGGCTGTCTCGATCAGGCGATGTACTGACCAGCCCGCTGCAGCTTCAGTCGGCAGAGCGTCAAGATCCAGAACGAGCGGCAGATTCAGATCGGCGTAGGCCGCGCCGGGGCCACCAGCACCTATCAGGGGCACCAGATCCTCCGAAAGCAGGGTCGGAGCATCCACCGCCAAAACCAGCAGACGATCGACGCCGATCCTCGCCAGGTGCGCCGCGCCGGCGACGATGCCAGCCACCGGTCCGCCGCCCATCGGCGTCTCGACCACGCGCGGCAAGCCATAGTTGCCGGCTCCCACAGTCACGACGGCCTCGGTGCCCAAAGCCGCAGAGACCTGTGCCAATCGATCCACCGGCGAGCGGCCGTTCCAGTCCAGCTCGGCCTTATCCCGGCCCATGCGGGACGCCGGCCCGCCCGCTAGGATGATGACGCCCAGCCTCACGTTCGATCCGTACGCGTCGGGCTAAGCGCGCGCCTCAGGGCTGACCGCCCGATTTGGCGGATGTCGTCACCACCGCCGCCTTCTTCGCCGCCTCGGCCTCTTGTGCCCGCGCACCGGCCAGGATGCCGGGCAGCGCATAGTTGCCTTCATGGCAGGCGTATTCATAGACCACGCCCTTCAGCGGCGAGAACTCGTACTCGCCGCCCCACGGCTTGTCCCATAGCGCGGGGTCTTCGGCGGTGAAGGCATAGCGGACGCTGTTCTTGCCGACGCGGGTGAACCGCTCCACCACTTTCAGGTCCTTCCACGACCCGATCCAGGCCTGGTTGGGCAGGAAATTGGTGGTCTCGACGACCAGAGTATCGCCGTCCCACCAGCCGATGCTGTCGCCCATATAGCTGCGCACGCCGTCCGTGCGGTGCTTGGCATTCAGCCGCACGATCCGGGTGTCGTGGATCATCTCCACCTGGATGACGAAGGCGTCCGGCGTCTGCACGAACTGGTAGTTGTTGTTGTAGAACCCGTTGGCCAGCATCGGCGGGCCCGCATTGCGCCCGAACGACATGATGCAGCGCTCGCCAAGCGAGCGGGTCTCATAGCTGTCGAAACTGCCCATGCCACCACCGAAGCGGGGCGGCGGCGGCGCACCCGCCTTGCGCGGCGGCATCTGGCCGTTCGGCGTGGTCAGGATCGAGGTGCGAGGCTCGCCGCCCACCCGCATCACGTGACTGCCCGGGTCTAGCCAGCCCCGGTCATAGCCGCCCGTGTCGCCGCCCGCAGCGGCATACTCCGGCTTCAGGTTAGAATAGGTCTGACGATGTTCGGCGCCCGCGTTGGGATCGGTGGGCGCGTTGCCCTCCTCCACTTCAACGACGGCGGCGTTCTCGAGCTTCTTGACCTCGTCTGGCGTATGCACCGCGCGGGTCCCAAAGGCCGCTGGCCGCATCATCGGTGTCAGCGTGGCGTTGCTCCAGTAGCCAGAGAGGTCCGGCTGACCGAAGACGTTCTTCGGCGCCTTGTAGGCAGCGGTCGCAGCCTTGGTCTCGGCGATGGCAGGACCGACCAGCGCCAGCGGCGCGGCGGCGCACATCAGGGCTGCGATGGCGATAAGTGT
>JAYTWT010000520.1:0-6184 GCA_043743295.1 Alphaproteobacteria bacterium
TCCACCCGCACCCGCTTCTCGTTCGACGCCGCCATGCGCCAACTGGGCGGCGACGTGATCATCTCGACGTCCAACGACATGCAGTTGGGCCGCGGCGAGACCATCGAGGACACCGCCCGCGTGCTCTCGCGGATGGTCGATGCGATTATGTTGCGCGCCAACCACCACGAGGATATCGAGCGACTTGCGATGTGCGCCTCTGTGCCGGTGATCAACGGCCTGTCGGATAAGAGCCACCCCTGCCAGATTCTGGCGGACTTGATGACCTTCGAGGAGCATCGCGGACTGGTGACGGGGCGGACGCTGGCCTGGGTTGGTGACGGCAACAATGTCTGTTCCAGCTTCATCCACGCCGCTCCCCTGCTCGGCTTCAAGCTCAACATCGCCAGCCCAGCGATCTTCCATCCGGACATGATGGACCTGGCGCGCGCCGCCGAGCTTCAGGGCCAGATCATGACCACCCATGACCCGCGTGAAGCGGTGCGCGGCGCCGACTGTGTGATCACCGACACCTGGGTCTCCATGGGCGACACCGACCACGCTGAACGCCTGGAGGCGCTAGAACCCTATCAAGTGGACGCCGCCTTGATGAGCGAGGCTGTGCGCAACGCTGTGTTCCTGCACTGCCTTCCGGCACACCGGGGCGAGGAAGTTACCGACGAGGTCATCGACGGCCCGCAAAGCCTGATCTGGGACGAAGCCGAGAACCGCCTCCACGCCCAGAAAGCGATCCTCGCCTGGTGCTTCGGGGCGATCTAATGCGCGACCTACAGATTTCAGGACGCCGGGCTTGCGGCGCGCGAGGTAGCGCGGGATAATACACCAATAGTATGACGTCATGCCGGAGACGAGCGTGTCCACAGTGCGCAAGACCATCACGCTCACCCACAAACAGGACGACTGGATCAAGGTCCAGATCGAGCGCGGCCACTATACGAATGACAGTGAGTGCATCCGCGACCTGATCCGGCGCGAACAGGAACGTCACACGGAAAGCCCAGCTGAAATCCAGGCCCTTCGCACGGCGTTGATCGAGGGCGAGCAAAGCGGCGTCAGCACCAGGACTGTCGATGATATCTGGGTTGACGCCAGGTCACGGCGTACAGCCAAGAATGCCTGCCTACCATCTGACACAGGCCGCTGAAGAAGACCTTGTCCGGATTGCGCTCTACGGCGATGAACGGTTCGGCGAAGACCAGTCAAACCGCTACCGCGACCAACTGAAGGACCACTTCTCGCAGCTCGCGAAGACTCCGCAGCTCTATGCGACCGTGGACCACATCCGACCTGGCTACAGGCGCAGCGTGTGTGGGGCTCACGCCGTCTACTATCGTCTCCAAGCGTGTGACGTCGTCATTGTCCGCATTCTCGGGCGTCAGGATGCCCATCGGGCGCTGACCCGATAGGCCGTGAACCCGCAAACGATAAACGCCAATGTTCGTATCAAAGCCCATCGTCCCTATATAGCGCCCCATGTCTGAAATCGTTCTCTCCGATGACCTAGTCGGCCCGTTCCAAATTGAAGGCGAGCCTGTGCGCGGCCGCATTGCGCGCCTGGGCCCGGCGATCGATGAGATCCTGCGCGCCCATGACTATCCCGAGCCGGTGGCCAATCTGCTGGGCGAGGCCTGCGCCCTCGCGGCCCTGGTCGGCTCGAATTTGAAGTTTCAAGGCCGACTGATCGTCGAGGCGCGCGGCAATGGCCCTGTGCGCTATGTGGTCGCCGACTACGACACCAACGGCGGCCTGCGGGGCTATTGCCGGTTTGAGGCGGACGAGGTCGCGGCGGTCTCTGGCGGCTTCGCGCGCCCGGGTGCCAAGACCTTGCTGGGAGATGGTATCTTCATGATGACCGTCGATCAGGGCTCGGTCATGGACCGCTACCAGGGCATGACCGCCATCGAGGGCGAGACCCTGGCGCTCTGCGCCGAGCAGTATTTCGCCCAGTCCGAACAGACGCCGACCCGTGTACGGCTGGCGGTCACCCACGGCCAAGCGGGTTGGCGGGCCGGCGGTCTCCTGATTCAATACATTGCCGACGACGATGCGCGCGGCTCGACGCTAGAGGCCTGGACCCGTACCCAGGCGTTCTTCGAAACCGTCGGTGAGGACGAGCTCGCCGACCCGGACCTTGCCGCCAACCAGCTGCTCTTTCGCCTATTTCACGAAGATGGCGTCCGGGTGTTCGACCCCCAGGCTCTCAGTGCCACCTGTCGCTGCAGCCAGGACCGGATCGAAACCGTGCTGAAGTCGTTCGAAGCCGCCGAGCGCGAGGACATGGTCGAGCCCGACGGCAAGATCCACGTCACCTGCGAATTTTGCTCGACCACCTATGCCGTGGCACCGGAAGCGGTGGGCACGGGCTAGATCTGGCGCCCAAAACCTCAACGATGCGGCTTTCGGCTGACTATGGAATGATGCTCACGGAGGCGACTGGGCGTGTGAGATTCAAACTTAGCCCGGCTTCTTCAGCTTCCGCCCAAACATCTGATCGACTGCAAAGAACGCACGCTCCATCCTCCCCGTTGACCTCCGGCCTTTCACGGCTCAGCGTCTGGTCAGATCGGGAGGCCACCATGAGCGAGACACTTTTTCCAGCTGTCGACGATGGGGAAACCTGGGTCGGACCGTTCCGTTCGCCACGTAACTCGGCGTCGGAGGCCAAGGGCTCGATCCATGACGACGCGACGGCGACCAAATTGGGGTTCAAGGGGGGGACGGTGGCGGGCTCAATCCATATGGATCAGTTCGTGCCCAAACTGTTGGAACTCTACGGCGAGGCCTGGTTCGAGACTGGCGGGCTATCGCTCTATTTCACCCAGGCGACGGTGGACCGCGAGGAGGTTCAGGTCGCGGTGACGCGCGGCGCGGGCCGCGCGGCCTTGCGGATGTTCAACCGCGATGGCGCACTGATTTGCCAAGGCACCGGAGCCGCGGCGTCGGACGTACAGTCAGAGGTCGCACTGCGGATGGCGGCCCAGACCCCCGCTGCCCCGGGGGCCATGCGCATCCTAGCCGACATGCAGATCGGCGATGAGAACCATGACTTGGCCGTGCGCCTGGAGCCGGCGGCGCTGGTCAGCCTCCTGACCCGCATCACCGAGACCACGTCGGCCTATGAACGTGGCGTCTTCCCGCCATCGTTGGCCGTCCACATCGCGCACATGACCCGCGCGGCCGTAATGGCCAAGGCCGCGACGCCACACGTCGGCCTCTATGGTGCCCTGGACGTGCAGCATCTGGCCGGTCCGTTGATAGCGGGCGTCGACTATCTGGCCCGTACCAAGGTGCTGAAACTGACCGAAAGCCCCAAGACCGAGAACGTCTGGTACGAGGTGATCTTCACCCATGAAGGCCGCGACATCGCCCGCGTGCTCTATCTGCTGCGCCTGCTTAAAGGCTCTTCGCCACTCTGGGACTAAGGCATCACAGCCTTGGTGATCGCCTTCACCAGCGGTGAGGTGGGCAGCGGCGCGCCGTTCAGGCTGGCGACCGTGCGCACGCCGATGAGGCTGTTGGTCAGAAACATGGGTGCTCCGGCAAGCCGGCCCGGATTGGTGAACACCTCGTGGACTTGCAGGCCCAGGTGATGGCAGGCAGCGATGACCTCGCGCCGCATGATCCCGTCCAGGACTCCGCAGTCCAGGTCGGGCGTGAAAATCTCGCCATGCCGAATCCAGAACACATTGGCTGCCGCCGCGCAGGCGACCTCGCCACCAGTGTTCAGCATCAAGGCCTCGTCCGCGCCCGCCGCTCTGGCCTCCGCCCTGGCCAGTACGTTGTCGAGGTAGGACAGGCTCTTCACCCGAGACGTCGGAGATCGATCGTTGCGCCGCACCTTCACCAACTGGAGGCGGACCAGGGTGGTTACAGGTGCGATCAGCGAGACGGTGACGCTAAGACGCGGTCTCGGCGTCTGCGGCGGATCAAGCCCCCGCTCTCCTGGTCCGCCGCTCCAGTTCACCCGGACGGCCGCAGGGTCAGGATCGCCTGCCGCCGTCAGCGCCGCGTACACAGCGGCGTCCACCGCAGTGCGGTCCGGCGGTGGCATACCCAGCGTCCTGCAGCCGCGCGCCATCCGCTCGATATGGGCGTCCCAGAGGCGTAAGGTCCCGCCGCTCCACAGCACAGTCTCGAACAGGCCGTGGCCCAGGGTGAAGCCGCGATCATCGAGGGCGATATCGGTCATGACACCTCCATCAGGGCCTGCAGGATGGCGCTGATCTTGGCGCTCGTCTCCGCAACTTCGGCGTCCGGATCGCTGTCGGCGACGATTCCGCCACCAGCGCGCGCTTCGAAGGCCCAACCTGCCTTCGATTTCGTCAACGCCACGGTGCGGATCAGCACGCTGGCCTCCAACGTACCGTCGACGCCCAACCAGAACAGGCTGCCGCAGTAGGGACCGCGCGGGGTCTCATGGCTGGCAATCACCGCCATGGCTGCCAGTTTGGGCGCGCCGGTCACAGAGCCCGGCGGGAACGCGGCGAGGAACGCGTCCCAAGCCGTCACCCCCGCGCGCAACGCCCCGCGCACGACGGAGACCAGGTGATGGACATTGGCATAACTGCGCAATTCGGCGCGTATGGGAACGCGCACGGAACCGGGTCGGCAAACGCGGCTGAGGTCATTGCGCATCAGGTCGACGATCATCAGGTTTTCAGCCTGATCCTTGACGCTGGCCGCAAGGTCCAGCGCCAGCGTGCGATCAAGGGCAGGGTCGGGACTTCGAGGCCGCGTGCCCTTGACCGGGTCGGTTTGCACCGAAAGTAACGCTCCGGCCCGCCGCACGGAAAGGAACCGCTCCGGTGAGTTGGACACTAGCGCATGGCCGGGCAGTCGCAGGTAGGCCGCGTAGGCTGCTGGGCTTTTTGCCGCGAGCCGGCGGAACAGGTCGTAGGGGTGCGCGCCCGGCACCAGACGTCCGGCCCAAGGGCGAGCAAGGTTGGCCTGAAAGAGATCACCGGCAGTAATCTTCTCCACGGTCTGCGCAACGGCGAGCGCGTGATCGCCATCTAAGGTCCTCGCAGTAAGCGTCTCGGCGAGCTGACCCGAGGGGCTAAGTGTTCGCGGTGCCTTCAGCCAAGTCAGAGCAAAATCGGCCATCGCGGCGGCAGTGACGGCGTTCGGTCCGCGCCCGATGGTCACACCGCGGCGTTGCCCGGCGTGAAAGGCCAGTAGGGCCGGGTAGCGCATCAACGTGAGGTCGGGCCAGTCGCTCCGCGTCTGCGGTGCCGTCGGCTCGAGCTGTGCGGAGAATTCGTAGGCTGCTAACCCCAGAACGCCGCCTTGAAACGGCGGACCGTCCGGCAGGGTGGCGGCATCGTCCATCAGGTCTTCGGGATTGCCGCGCGCCTCCACCCGATCCGGATGGCGCAGGACATACGACCAATCATCCTCAGTCGAGAGCAGCACGGCGGTATAGGCCTCGTCGGCAAACGCGGACGCGACCTCGACGGGATCGACCCACGCGGTCTCGCGAATCGCGCAAGCGGCGAGATCGCCGAGGGCAAGGGTCAAATCGGTGGTGGCGCGGCTCCTCACGTGGCGGCCTATAGCTTAAACTGCGGCGGCTTGCCTGCCGCTTTGTCTAGGCTGGCGCTGATGGACCGGTGCTATGACTTAGCCCCAGAAGCCGGGCTGCGGCGGATAGAGTACGCCGTGTTCGACGCGGCAGCCGCCCGGTCGATCCTTCGATAGCCACCAGGGCCCATCGAGATCACAGGCGTCCGCTAAACTTGCGATCCACAGCATCGGGGCGATGGAGAGCGAACTCGACACCATGCATCCAGCCAGGACTCCCAGGCCGAGGGCCCTAGCGCGACTGGTCATGATCAGCGCCTCGGTCAGGCCGCCAGCCTTGTCGAGCTTCACATTGACCATCTGATAACGCTCAGCCACGTGCTCTAGGTCCGCCGAGGTGTGTACCGATTCATCGGCGCAAATCGGCGCGGGGTAGCTGAGACCTTTCAGGTCCCTATCCGCGCCCGCCGGCAGCGGTTGTTCCACTAGGATTACTTTGGCCCGCGCAATGGGATCGGCCATGGCTTGAAGGATCGCAAAGGTCCAGCCCTCGTTCGGATCGACGATCAAGTGTGCGTCCGGCGCGGCGCCCGCCACAGCCGCAAGCGCTGCGGCGGGGTCCTCGGCAGAGAGTTTCACTTTGAGCAACGGCGCGTCAGCAACC
>JAYTWT010000521.1:0-3333 GCA_043743295.1 Alphaproteobacteria bacterium
GCCCTATCTCGGCACGGTGGTGATCGGCGGCGGGTTCCTGAAGCATTCGGGCCATGCCGGTGCCGCCGACCTGATCGGCAGCGTGATTGAGGGCAAGACCCTGTTCGCCTTCGCCCAAGCCGAACCGCAAGGTCGCTACAATTTGGCCTCGGTGACCACGACGGCCAAGAAAGACGGCGCAGGCTGGACTCTGAACGGCCATAAGGCGGTGGTGATCGGCGCGCCGTTCGCCACCCATCTGATCGTCACGGCGCGGACGTCGGGCGGTGAGCGCGACGCGGGCGGCATTTCGGTGTTCCTGGTGGCCAAGGATGCCAAGGGCGTCACCACCCGCGATTATCCTACGGTCGACGGCAACCGCGCCTCGGAGGTCTATTTTGAGAATGTCTCACTGGGCGCAGACGCCCTGGTCGGGACCGCTGACGACGGCTTGCCGCTGATCGAGAAGGTGGTGGACGAGGCGATCGCCGCCACCTGCGCCGAGGCGTGCGGCGTCCTGCGCCGCCTGCACGAAGGCACGCTGGACTACACCAAACAGCGCAAGCAGTTTGGCGCGCCGATCAGCTCATTCCAGGTGCTGCAACACCGCATGGTCGACATGTTCATCAATGTCGAACAGGCGATCTCGATGACCTATATGGCCAACATCAAGGTCAGCGATGATGCCGAGCGCGCCAAGGCCGCCTCCGCCGCCAAGGTACAGATCGGCAAGGCCTGTAAGTTCGTCGGTCAGAACGCGATCCAGCTGCACGGTGGCATGGGCATGACCGATGAAATGGCCATCGGCCACTACTTCAAGCGCGCCACTATGATCGAAGGTGTGTTCGGGTCCGTTGATCACCATCTAGCGCGCTATGAGGCGCTGAGCCTGGGCAAGGCTGCTTAGGGCCCACACATGACGCCCCAAGGGTTTCGGCACTCCGGCTTGCTCTAAACGACGCAGCGCCCTAACCCCACGCGATGTCTCTGCGCGACTTCGCGATCCTGGTTTTGATGTGCCTTATCTGGGCCTCGAACAACATTCTGTCGAAGTATGTGGTCAGCGGGCTCGAGGTGCCGCCATTCTTCTATGCGGCGGCGCGGTTCGCTATTCTTACCGTTGTATTGATCCCGTTCCTGCGCCCGGCGCCCCGACCGATCTGGCGGCTGGTTGTGACGGCGTTGCTGATGGGCGGCGGCAATTTTGCGCTGATGTTTGTCGGCCTGAAGATGTCGACGCCGTCGGCGGTGTCGGTGGTGTTCCAACTGGGTCTGCCGATGACGGTGTTGCTGTCAGTGGTGATGCTGCATGAGCGCATCGGCCTGTGGCGGGGGTTCGGGATTGCGCTGACCTTTGCCGGTGTCCTGACGGTGATTTTCAATCCGAAGGGCCTGGAGGTCTCCAACGGCTTGCTGTTGGTGGCGGCGGCCACCTTCATGTCGTCGCTCGGGGCGGTGATGACCAAACAGATCGAGGGGATGCGCCCGCTGACCTTCCAGGCCTGGGTCGGGTTCTCGTCGGTCTGGCCGCTGGCCGCGCTGTCGGCGTTCACGGAACCGGGGCAGATCGGGATCGCGATTAACGCAGGGTGGCCGTTCCTGGGCGCGTTATTGTTCTCGGCGCTGATCGTGTCGCTGTTCGCCCACACCAGCTATGTGATGCTGCTGCAGCGCTATGAGGCGAACCTGATCTCCGCCATGACCCTGATGACGCCGTTGTTCACCATCGGCATGGGCGTGATCCTGTTGGGCGACCCGTTTGGTCCGCGCATGGCGCTGGGCAGCGCGTTGGCGATGGCCGGCGTGCTGATCATCGCGCTCCGGCGTAACCAGGTCATGGCGATGCTGATGGCAATCCGGGGGCAGCTGAAATGAACATCATCGAGGCCCCTTCGCCCAATTTCG
The DNA here is from genome assembly GCA_043743295.1 of Alphaproteobacteria bacterium. GTDB lineage: Bacteria > Pseudomonadota > Alphaproteobacteria > Caulobacterales > Caulobacteraceae > Phenylobacterium. Next base: position 1,885 of record JAYTWT010000521.1, read on the forward strand.
ACGTGCGCACCGCGCCGCCCAGTATGCTGGTGCTGCACTATACCGGTATGAAGACCGGCCCGGAGGCGCTGGAACGGCTGTGCGATCCACAGGCCAAGGTCTCGTCGCACTATCTGGTTGAGGAAGACGGTCGGGTGTTCCGGCTGGTGGCCGAGGAACGCCGGGCCTGGCACGCGGGGGTCTCGTTCTGGCGGGGGCGGCGCAATGTAAACGGGGACTCCATCGGGATCGAGATCGTCAATCCGGGTCATGAGTTCGGTTATCGGGCGTTCCCGGAGGTACAGATCGTCAGCGTTATGGCGTTGGTGGCCGACATCCGCACCCGCTGGACCATCGAGGACCGCGACATCGTCGGCCACTCGGACATCGCGCCCGACCGTAAGGATGATCCCGGTGAGCTGTTCCCGTGGAAGCGGTTGTCGGAAGCGGGGCATGGGATCTGGGCCGAGTGGCCAGCCGCACCCGGCGCTCCCATCGGCGAGGGGGAAGACGGCGCGGCCATCTTCGCGTTGCAGGCCGGTTTGACCAGACTGGGCTTTGACCTGCCGCCGTCCGGCCGGTTTGATGCGACCACAACGCTGGCAGTGCGTGCGTTTCAGCGGCACTGGAGGCCGGAACGTGTGGATGGGATTGCCGATGGGGAGACCCGCGCGCGGCTGATCGCGCTCTTGAGGATATCGACCTGATGCATCCTGCGTCTGCATTTCGTGTGACCGACGAGGCGCGGCTGCTGGCGTGGATCCAGGCGTATCCGTTCATGACGTTGGTCAGCGCGCCGGAGGGCCGACCGTTGGTTGCTCATACGCCGGTCGTTGTGCGTCGCCTGGAGACGGGCTTAGCCCTGGACTTCCACCTGTCGCGGGGCAATGGCTTGGTGGACCCCTTGGTGCAGGGGTTTTCAGGGCTATTGGTCAGTCTGGGGCCCGACGCCTACATCAGCCCCGACTGGTATGTCGGCGCGGATCAAGTCCCGACCTGGAACTATATTTCGGTCGAGGCAGAAGGACCGGTAGCGGCGCTGGACGAGGCAGGTCTGACCGCGCTGCTCGATGATCTGTCGACCCAGGAAGAGGCCCGCCTTCAGCCCAAGCCGTCCTGGACCCGCGCGAAGATGTCGTCGGGTGTGTTCGAGCGGATGTCCCGTGCGATCATCGGCGCGCGCCTCACGGTTGAGCGTCTGGAGGGGACGTTCAAGCTCAGCCAGAACAAGGGCGAGGCGGACCGGGACGGGGCCATTGCAGGCTTGGGTGATGATCCGATGGCCCAGTTGATGCGGCGCGAGCCTTGACGCTGGCGGACCCGACGACCATGGTCGCCAAGGATCAGACGGCTGGGCGGTCGCGGTCTCCGCAAGGAGGTCGAGGAAAGTCCGGGCTCCACGACGACATGGCGGTGGGTAACGCCCACCGGGGGTAACCCTAGGGATAGCGCCACAGAGAGCAGACCTCC
>JAYTWT010000522.1:0-5789 GCA_043743295.1 Alphaproteobacteria bacterium
GAGCAGTCCCTGCAGGACGTGCCGGTCGCGATCTCGGCCTTCACCAGCAAGCAGCGCGACCTGGTCGGGATCAGCACGGTCCAGGACCTGACCAACTTCACGCCAGGCTTCGTTTACCAGTCGTCGAACGACCGGGCGAGCATGCGCGGTATCGGTCGCCTGACCAACGTGCACTCAGTGGACGGCGCGGTGTCGATCTATATCGACGGCCTGTTCACCACCTCGACAGTGTTGGCTGGCGGCCCGCCGCTGGATGTTGACCGCGTCGAAATCCTGCGCGGCCCCCAAGGCACGCTGTACGGTCGCAACGCCATCGGCGGCACTGTCAACGTGATCTCCAAGCGCCCGACCGACGAATTCTATGCCGAGGTCCGCGGCATCGCGGAGAACTACGACTTCACCAATGTGCAGGCCGCCGTCTCCGGCCCCATCACCGAGGGCCTGAAGTTCCGCGTTTCGGGCTACAAGCTCGACCAGCGCAAGGGTTATTACAAGAATGTGACCGCAGGCCAGCCGTCAGAGGGCAGCAAGCGCGACGAGTACCAGTACCAGATCCAGCTCCAAGCAGATCTGGGCGAGAACGCCGAGCTCTGGTTGTCCTACAAGTCGCTGGTTTGGCACAACCGTGGCGGTCCCGGCGCGCGTTCTGGCTTCCTGAACGGTCCATACGAGACCGGTCTCACAGATCCGAATTTCTCGATCGTGTACAATCCGGCTCACGCCTTCACACCGGAAACCGGCCTTAACGGCGTCGTTCCCGGAAGCGTGCGTCAGTTCAACGGCTCCACGAGCACGACAAACCCGGCGCTGACGGACAACCGCACGTTCAATTCGAACATTCCGCAGCGAGTTCGTCTGCGTGACGTGAACTCGCTCACCGCCAACTTCGTGTATCACCTGCCGACAGTGGATATTAAATACGTCGGAGGTATTCAGGAGTATAAGTACGACCTTTACGGCGATACAGACGGTACCAGCGTCAGTTCCTATCAGATCCCGTTGGCTCCGGGTTCGATCTGCGGCACCGTGGGCGCACTGTTTGCTGCCGGTCGTTCGACCGTCAACTGCGCACCCCTGACCGTCAATGCCAACAATGGCTATCACTATTTCGAATATCCGAAGTGGTACAGCCACGAGATCAACTTCTCCTCGACGGGAGATGGTCCGCTACAATGGATCGTTGGGGCCTACTATTACCACGAGGCCTACACCGGCACGGGCAGCACTGCTGATTTCTTCGAGGTCGGTCCTTCGACCCTGCGGAACCCGATCTTGGGCGCAGCGCCGAACCCGGGTCAGTTCTGGTCGACGGGCAACTACTCGCTGACCACCGAGAGCAAGGCGGCCTTCGGTCAAGTTGACTGGCAGGCCACCGAAACTGTGAAATTCACGGGCGGGCTGCGGTACACCAAGGATAACAAGTTCGGCACCGAGTTCCGCCGGATCGTCTGTAACTCCGACGTTTGCTACCCGGGCCTCTATCCGGCCTTGGGTCTCGCGGGCTTCGGTCCGGGCACAGCGGCCAACTACGGCAGCCTCCTGGGCAACCTGACAGCGCTTCCGGCAGTCGGCCAAGCCCTCGGTCTGGGTAACGCCCTGGCGGGTCTCGGCGGCCTCGGCAACGGGGCCTTCGATCTCACCGATACCCTGGCTCCGAAGAGCACGGCTGGCAACATCACGGGTGTCACCACACCTTCGGTCTGCACTGCCGGTGTTTGCCGCCAGTACGTGATCAGTGCGACGACCGGAATCGCGAGCCGCAATCTGGGTGACAGCTCTGATGCCTGGACCGGCACCTTGGGCGTTCAGTGGGAGCCGGACAGCGACACCATGGCCTACGGTCGTTACAGCCGCGGCTACAAGGCGTTCGGCTTCTCGGCCGGTGGCTTCCTAGCCGCACCGAAGGCTGAGGCGGAGCACGTCAACTCGTACGAAGTCGGCCTCAAGAAGAACTTTGGTTCGTCCCTCCAGTTCAACGTGTCGGCCTTCTATCTAGATTACCGCAACCTCCAGGCTCCCGTGACGGTGCGGGTGGGTCCGACCAACGTCGGTCAATTCATCAACATCGCCAAATCAGAGTCGTATGGCCTCGAAATCAGCAGCATCTGGCAGCCGATCGATCACGTTCGCCTGACCCTGGACTACGGCTACAACCCGACGAAGATCAAGAGCAGCGCCCTGCTGGTTGATGTGAATGACAACATCAACACGGGTGCAGTGAGCATCGTCGGCAACGACCTGCCGCAAGCGCCCACGCACAAGGTGGCTCTAAATGGATCCTATACCTTCGAAATGGATCCGGGCAGCCTGACGCTCGGCGCGACCTACCTCTATCGTAGCAAGTCATATGCGAACGTCTTCTCACGTGACTACAACGCAGCTAAATCTTGGGACCAAGTCGATCTGCGGGCCTACTGGGCGCCGACCGGCGGCAAGTACACCCTGATTGGCTACGTGAAGAACGTGTTCAACACGGACGGCTATGCCGCCGCAGTGGGCGCTTCGAACCGTAACAACAACCCAGCCGTAGCTTCGGACCGCTTCGCAAACGGCGCTCAGAACTTCGAGCTGACCCCACCGCGCCTCTACGGCGTCGAGGTTCAATACCGCTTCTAAGATCCTAGGTTCGATATGAAAACGAAGCGCTCCGCCGAAAGGCGGGGCGCTTTTTTCATAGCGGCAACAGCCTCGGCTGCCTCTGCCTCAAATGTCGCAGACGCGCATTTGCATTGACGTGCCGCCGAACGTGCTTCAGCCTCGCAACATGAGACGCAAAATAATGCGTCCTAACATAGCTGCGGGGAGGCAGTACAACCATGAGATACAAGCATCGCTTGTTGGCGTCTGGCGCTTTGGCGGCAGCCGCATTGAGCGCATCCAGCGCTTACGCCCAGTCCACCAACACCATCGAAGAGCTCGTAGTCACCGCCGAAAAGCGGGAACAGAGCCTACAAGACGTGCCGGTCGCAATCTCGGCCTTCACCTCTGAAAAGCGCGACTTGGTCGGTATCAACACCGTCCAGGACATGACCAACTTCACGCCAGGCCTGCAGTATTCCACCCAGACCGACCGCATCTCGCTGCGGGGCGTCGGTCGCCTCAGCAACACCCACGCTGCCGATAGCTCGGTCGCCGTGTACTCTGACGGCGTGTATTCGACATCTACGGTCCAGGCGGGTGAGACCCCGATCTTCATCGACCGACTGGAAGTGCTGCGCGGACCGCAAGGCACGCTCTATGGCCGCAACTCCGTCGGTGGCGCGATCAATATCGTCTCGCGCAAGCCGACCGAAGAGTTTTACGCCGAGGTTCGTGGCACCTATCAGAACTACAACCGCCGCCTGCTCGAAGGTGCCGTCTCCGGTCCGATCACCGACTGGATGCAATTCCGGATTGCCGCCAACTGGGACAAGCAGACCAAGGGGTGGTTCGAAAACGTCAGCACCAATGGCGCACCCGATGAAGGCGGCGTCATCGACACCACATTCGTCGAAGGCCAACTGGCGATCCAGTTCAGCGACAAGCTGGAAACCTGGCTCAAAGTCAGCCTGATCAACTGGGACAACGGCGCGGGCGGACCGGGGTCACGGTCCAGCTATTCGCCAAACCCCTACAATCTTGGTCAGACCAATGGCTTGGTGCCCTTGGCTGGCTTTGGCTATAGCGGCCTAGCGACAAACGTCGTCTCCAATTGTCCGTCGCGAAACGTCGCGTTGGATGACGAGCGCAAGATCTGCGTCGACACCCCCGGGACGGTGAAGCTCACCAATACGGTCATCGTCGCCAGCCAGACAACCTATCACGCCGACGCCTTCGATCTGAAGTACATCACCGGCGGCACCAAGTATCACTACCACCTGCGCGGCGACCAAGACGGCACGGGCGTCGCCTCGTATTCATCTTGCTACACGGGCGGCGCGGCTGCGGTTCCCGGCTGCCTTGCCGGAACCACAGCGCCGGTGAACTACCCAACCAAGTACGAATTCTCGTATGAGGAGATCGAGGAGTGGTGGAGCCACGAGATCAACTTGGTCTCGACCGGCGATGGGCCCTTCCAGTATCTGGTCGGTGCCTACTACTATCACGAGACCTACGACCAGCCGGTCTCGACACGCCTGCCGAATGAGGCGCGCCTGGATGGCTTCGTGTTCAACCCGGCGACCGGTGGCGCAGCAGCTCCGATCTTTGATCGCCGCATCTATGACGACCGCCCGCACTTCAACATCATCTCACGGGCGATCTTCGGTCAGATCGATTGGCAGTTCACGCCCAAGTGGAAGACCACGATCGGCTTGCGTTACGGCGACGACCAGAAGCATGGCTATGAACGGGTCCGCATCATCAATGCTCCCGGCACCTCCATCGCCACCCTGCCACTAGACCTCGCCCCCTTCTTGGGTACTGTCGGCGGCAAGGGCGTCGTCTCGACGGTCTTCGACCCGGCAACTGGGTTCAAGACCCGCTTCTACGACGACAAGTGGTCCGCCACGACGGGAACCCTCGGGCTTCAGTACAATCCGACGGAAGAGACCATGGTCTATGCCAAGTATAGCCGTGGCTATAAGGCTGGCGGGTTCCGGATCGGCATCGACACCTCGCTCGGTGCAGACCCCGAGACCGCGAAGGAAATCCTCGATAGCTTCGAAGTTGGCTTCAAGACCAACATCGGTCGCACGCTACAGATCAACACTTCGGCATTCTACTACGACTACGACAACGCCCAGGTACCGCTATCGCAGCCGTCCAACACGGCGACAGGTGCCTCGAACTCGGTTCTGTTCAACGTACCGAAAGCGCGTTCGACCGGTATCGAGATCGAGACCATCTGGCAGCCGATCGATAATCTGCAAATCCTGGCCAACTACTCCTACCTCGACGCTCATGTCACCCGCGGTCGCGCAACCGACCCGGCGGATGTTTGCGGCTTAGCACCGGGCGCGCGTCGTACTCAGGTAACGACCATCGCCGACGGCCTGTGCGGAGCTGGCCAGTTCCTGGTTCTGCAGGACCTCAAGGGTAACAGCCTGCCCAACGCGGCCAAGCATCGCTACACGATCAACGCCAACTACACCTGGCTGCTTGATCCTGGCAGCGTGACCGGATCGCTCACCTACGTCTGGCGCGGCCCGCAGTACGGCAGCATCTTCGACCGTAGCTACTTCAAGGCGCCGTCGTTCGACCAAGTTGATGGCCGGGTGACCTTCAAGTCGACGGACGATCACTATTCGATCATCCTCTATGGCAAGAACATCTTCGATACTAAGGGCTACGCCAACGGTGCCGGTGCGACCCGTCGCTCCGCAACGACGGCCAGCCGCCCTGACCTTTCGGGGCAGTTCGGCTACAACGTCACCTACGAACTGAACCCACCCGCGACTTACGGCGTGGAAGTCCAGTACCGCTTCTAAGCCGCAAGGCCTGAAGGCTGATGAGGGCCCGACCGCAAGGTCGGGCCCTTTTCATTGGCGGGATTTAGCGCGTCGCCGCTGTCGCGCGTTCAATCTGGGTCGTCCAGGCGGCATCAATCTCCAGCGTCCAGTCCTCTGCAGCCAAATCGCGGCAAACATCGCGCACGATCCAGAAGAACCGATCAAATTCGCCATTCGGCGTACCGAACCCATCATGGTTGACCCGTTCAGCACGAACCAGATTGGCCTGATAGGGACCGCCCGGGTTCATCAAACAGTCGAACACCATGGTCAGCATCTCAGCCTTGATCGCGCCCGAGACGTCCCGGACGAACCGCGGCTCAGTTTGCGGAAACTCTTCGAACAGGCGCCGATAGATCT
>JAYTWT010000523.1:0-1529 GCA_043743295.1 Alphaproteobacteria bacterium
CTTCGGCGCCATAGACGCCTGGGCCCCATTCGATGGAGTTCAGATAGACCTCCATGATCCGCCGCTTGCCCCAGCCCACCTCGATCAGGCCTGTGAACCAGGTCTCCAGGCCCTTGCGCACCCAATCGCGGTGCGGCCACAGGAAGACGTTTTTGGCGGTCTGCTGGCTGATGGTTGATCCGCCGCGCAGCTTGCGGCCGGCCTCGTTGGCCGTCCACGCCTTCTGGATCGCCTCGACATCGAAGCCGTGATGTTCGCAGAAGCGGGCATCCTCGGCGGCGATCACCGCGCGGACCAGATGCGGCGATATCCGTTCCAGCGGCCTCCACTCGCGCGAAAAGCCTCGGCCCTCGATCATACGCTGCACCATCAGCACCGTTATCGGCGGCGGGACGAACCGATAGATCGCCACCACGATGATCGGTCCGATCACCAGGAGCAGCAGGCCCGCGACCAGGATCGCGCGCGCCGCTCGCCCGATGACACCGCCCCTTCGCTTCGACATGACCGCCCCTTGCCTTGACCCTAGGGTGCGATGTTAGCCGCGATTCTGTCGCCCGATGCAGTCCAGGAAGCCGCCATGAACGTCAGCGAAGCCATCGAACATCGGATTTCGGTCCGTGCGTTTCGGCCAGATCCTGTGCCCAAGGCGATGGTCGCCGAGCTCCTGACGCGGGCCGCCCGCGCGCCGTCCGGCGGCAATCTTCAGCCCTGGCGAGTGCATGCGCTTACCGGCGCGCCGCTGGCCGCGCTGAAGGCCGACACCGCCGCCAATCCAATGGGCGAGACGGCGGAGTACGAAGTCTATCCGCAGAACCTCTGGGATCCCTTCCGCACGCGTCGATTCCGAAACGGCGAGGAACTCTACGCCGCCATCGCCATCCCGCGCGAAGATAAGCCTGCACGCCTGCGCCAACTGGCCAAGAACGCCCAGCTGTTCGGCGCGCCGGTGGGGCTGTTCTTCAGCCTGGACCGCAAGCTGGGCCCGCCGCAGTGGTCGGATATGGGTATGTACATGCAGAACGTCATGCTGCTGGCCGCCGAGCGCGGGCTCGCCACCTGCGCCCAGGAGTATTGGGCCCGCTATCCCAAGACGGTCGCGCGCCATACCGGCCTGCCAGACGACCACATGGTGTTTTCCGGCATGGCGCTCGGCTATGCCGAGGCAGACCACCCGATCAACGCATGGCGATCGACGCGTGATCCGGCGGATGTCTGGTGCGAACTGCTGGGCTTCGAGTGAGCGCCGGGCCAGCAAATCAGGAAATGCAGCCAAAACCCTTGACTCTTCCAGCGATCTATGTTCTTATTTTGTTCACTTCCAAGCGCCTGAGATAGTCTCTTTTCAGCCCTCAATGAATAGACACAAAACGCACCCGAAATGGACACCCCGAATCTTAATTCCCCGAGACAAATAGACACCGCCGCGCCGCGAATTTTCAGTGCGATTGTCTATATTTCACAGCCCAAATCCGGTGTCTATTTGCGCCCTGCCGCCGGATGGGAGTCGCGGTCTGGGGGCTCTGGCC
>JAYTWT010000524.1:0-1501 GCA_043743295.1 Alphaproteobacteria bacterium
CGCGCATCGGCCTCGGACAGGCCGACGGAGCCGATCTGCGGCTGGGTGAACACCGCCGAGGCGACCATCTCGTGATCAAAGGCGGTCGGATTGTCATAGAATTCGGTCTGGGCGAAAGCTGCCCCCTCTCGGATCGCCACCGGCGTCAGATTAATCCGATCGGTCACATCGCCGACCGCCCAGATGTTATCGACATTGGTCCGAGAATACGCATCGACCTTGACCGCGCCATTCGCCGCCATCTCAACGCCAACCGCCTGAAGGCCCAACCCCTGGACATAGGGCTCGCGACCCAATGCAAACATCACCACATCCGTCGTGAGCGCCTGACCGTCGCTGCAGATACTGGTTAGGCCGCCGGGACCCTTCTCAATGCGCTCAATCTGCGCGTCGAGGTGGAACTTGACGCCGCGCGCCTCCATCTCCTCGGCGATGTGGCTACGGATGTCGTCATCAAATCCACGCAGCACGCTAGGGCCTCGATGGATCAACGTCGTTTCCACCCCGAGGCCATTGAAGATGCAGGCGAATTCCAGAGCGATGTAGCCGCCGCCTGCGATGACAATGCGCTTGGGTAGTTGGTCTAGGTGGAACGCCTCGTTCGAGCTGATCGCGTGTTCGACACCCGGAATTTCCAGCGGCATTCGCGGTCGGCCACCGGTCGCGATCAGGATCTTGCGCGCCGTCACGCGGCCCTTGCCCGCCACCTCCAACGTGTGACGGTCCAACAGCGTTGCGCGGGCCGGGAAGAGTTCCGCCCCCGCGTTTTGGAGATTGCGCACATAGATGCCGGACAGACGCGATATCTCTTCGTCCTTGGCTTTGAGGAACCGCGACCAATCGAAGCTAGTCTCGCCAATGTCCCAACCGAAGCCGCGAGCCGTATCGAAACTCTTCGAGAATTCTGAAGCATAGACCATGAATTTCTTCGGCACGCAGCCGCGGATCACACAGGTTCCGCCCGCGCGATCTTCCTCTGCGACCGCGACCCGGGCACCCGACATGGCGGCCACGCGCCCAGCGCGTACACCACCTGATCCCGCACCGATCACGAAGAGGTCGTAGTCAAAATCCGCCACGGGTCACTCCTAAGGTTCGAATTCCATCACGCCGTCCGGACACCCGATCAGCGCTAGGTCGGCTAGGTCAAGGAACAGGCCGTGATCCACCACGCCGGTCACGCTCTTCAGCGCTGCCGCCAGGGATGCTGGCTCCTCGATCCGACCGCAGGCCGCATCATAGATGTAATTTCCGCCGTCCGTTATGACCGGCTCGCCGTCATGGCGGCGAAGCATCGGTGCGATACCCAAATCACATTCCGTCAGCGCGTCGCAGATTCGCAGCGCCGTGATCTTGTGCCCATAGGCCACAACTTCGATCGGCAGGGGGAACCTGCCGAGCGCCTTGACCCGCTTAGCGGCGTCGGCGATCACCACGCATCGCTTCGAGGCCTCCCAGACCAGCTTCTCGCGCAACAGCGCCGCGCCACCCCCCTTGATCA
>JAYTWT010000525.1:0-2650 GCA_043743295.1 Alphaproteobacteria bacterium
ACCTGGCCTCGCCAAAGTCTTTCCACATTTCGCACCAGAAAGGACGCCGGTTCGTCGCTGTGCTTAGATACCGCTAGCTAACACATGCGGGCATCAAGACCCGCCAGAGGAAACTACGATCATGATCAGTTTGCGACAGGCTGCGCTCGCGTCGGTGGCGACGCTTTCTCTCTTGGCGGGGGGCGCTGTGCCCGCACTGGCGCAGAGGGCGCAGCCAGCCGCCGCCGCGCCAAAGCCTGCGCCTTGGCCCGGCCTGCCGACGGGGGCATCGGAGGAAACCATGTCCCTGCGGGATGGGGTCAAGCTGGCCGCCAATGTTTTCAAGCCGGCGGGGACCGGGCCGTGGCCAGTGGTGCTGTCACGTACGCCCTACATCAAGGACGGCCGCATCGATCTGGAACGCGACCCCAAGGGCGTGAAGAACCGTGAAAACCTAGTCGCCCAGGCCAAGCGCTACACAGATGCCGGGCTGGTGTTCGTGTTGCAGGATGTACGCGGCAAGGGGCGCAGTCAGGGGTTTTATACCGCGTTTGAGACCGACATCGACGACGGCTATGACGCTGTCGAGTGGGCGGCGTCCCAGCCTTGGAGTAACGGCAAGGTCGGCATGACCGGTGGCTCGGCCCTAGGCATCACCGCCAATTCGGCAGCGCTTTCCAATCCGCGACATCTGGTGGCCAACTATGTGGTGGTCGCTCCGGCGGATCGGTTGGCCTACAGCTATCCGGGCGGGGTGCTGAAGGACAAGGACACCATCGGCTGGCTGCGCGGGCAGGGGATTTCCGAGGACCAGCTCAACCGCACCCGCGCAAGGGCGCTGGATGACGTGAGTTGGAACCGCGTTTCGATGGTCACCAACCGCAAATACATCCGCATTCCTACCTACCACGTCGGCGGCTGGTACGACATTTTCAACGGCGGCACGGTCGACAACTTCCAGTTCCTACAGAATGAGGGCTCGCCGGGCGCGCGGGGCAATCAGAAGCTGATGATGGGCCCGTTCGGCCACGGTCCCCTGACCGGAGACCTCGCCTATCCGGGAAACGACCGCCTGGCCCTAGGGGGCGATCAGGAGATCCGCTGGTTCGAGTACTGGCTGAAGGGCGTTCAGAACGGCATCATGGACGAGCCGCCAGTCAGCTACTTCATGATGGCCGGGGCGCGGAAGGGCACCTATTCAGTCAAGAACCAGATGCTGACGTCAGCCAACTGGCCGCCAGCTTTCCGTGAAGTGCGTTACTATCTGACCCCTGACAACAGTCTCAGCACCAAACTACCAATGGCTGCGGAGACCCGCACCACCTATCGCTTCGATCCGGGCAATCCAGTGGCGACCTACGGTGGCGCCAACCTCACCTTCGAGCGCGGTCCGATGGATCAGCGGGCGGTCGGCCAGCGGCAGGACTATCTGCGTTTCCAGACCCCGGTGCTGGATAAGGATGTCACCATCTCAGGCCCTGTGAAGATGGAGCTGTTCGCCGCAACCGACGGACTGGACACGGATTTTGTCGCCAAGCTGGTGGACGTCTACCCGGACGGATACGAGGCCCTGGTGCTGGACGCGCCGGTCCGTACGCGATTCCGTGAAGGCCGCTTGCCGGATCAGATAAAGCCGATGACGCCCGGCGCGCCGGAGAAGCTGATCATCGACCTGTGGCCCACGGCGATCACGTTTGAGAAGGGTCACCGGATCGCGGTGCACGTCACGTCTTCAAACGCGCCGCGCTTTGATGTGAACCCCAATACGGGCGACGGTCCGGGCGGTTCGGCGAAGCCGCGGGTGGCGGCCAATACGATCTACATGGACGCGGGCCATCCCTCGGCCATTGTTCTGCCCATGGTCTACCCGGCGGCGGCAAAGTAAACGTCTGCAATACCCCCCAGGCATCGGATCAATGTGTTGCGGTTTCGTTCCGGAACATTCACAATGGTGGTGCGTTCTGGCTGAAAGCTTGAATGTTTCGGGGCCTGCCAGATGCATGAGATTGAGCAACATAGTGCGCCCACGCGCGCGGTAGTCGCGGTGAGCGTGCCAGCAATACTGACGCGCTATCTGGCCGTCCGCCGCGCCAGTGTGGCTCTGACGCGGTCACTGACGCCGGAAGATATGGCCGCCCAGTCGATGCCGGACGCTAGCCCGACGAAGTGGCACCTTGCGCATACGACCTGGTTCTTCGAGACGTTCCTGCTGACGCCACATCTGGCCGACTACAAAGCTTTCGATCCCAGGTTCGGCTATCTGTTCAACTCCTACTATGAGGCTATCGGGCCTCGACAGCCTCGGCCGGCGCGGGGCTTGTTGACGCGACCCTCCGCTGACGATGTCCTGGCCTATCGCGCCCATGTGGACGCTGGGATGACGCTGTTGCTTACCCAGGGCGCAGGCTTACATGGCGAGCTGCTGGATCTGGGCCTGGCCCATGAGGAACAGCATCAGGAACTGATCCTGATGGATATCCTGCACCTGTTCGCCCAGTCGCCGCTGGCTCCGGCTTACACGCCACCGATGGCACAGCCCGCAACGCCGGATGTCGCGCCCACGAGTTATATTGGGTTCGCCGGCGGCTTAGTCGAGATCGGCCACGATGGCGCGGGGTTCGCCTTTGACAACGAAGGGCCGCGCCATCGCGTGTGGCTGGAACCTTTCAGG
>JAYTWT010000526.1:0-2112 GCA_043743295.1 Alphaproteobacteria bacterium
GGCCGATGACGGCAAGGACTTCGCAGCCGAGGTCCAAGACCTGCACGACGCCGTCCTGCAGAACCTCGACGTCCAGGACATCGTCGCCAAGCGAACACCGCCGCCGCCGCCGCCCACGCCGCCGCGTCGCCGTTCGGGGTGAAACTTAGCGTCGATCGCCGGGGCGGCTACCGGGGACGCCCTCGTCCTGCTGCGGCAACAGGCCGCCCGTGCCGACGCTGCCCAGCAGCTGTTCCAGTACCGTCATCTCGCGGCCACGGGTCGGGGTTTCGCGGTTGTTGAACGCGATCACCTTGCCGTCTTTGAGCGTGTAGACGTTCACCGTCTCCACCATCTCGGTGTCTTTGTTGAACGCGATGGCGGTGATGTCGCGAGCGGTCACGCGCGGCTTCTGGAACGCGATGCGTTCCTTGACCTGGTTCACATAGAACCAAATGTTCGGATCGAAGGTTGAGGTCGCGGACGGCGACCCCAGCTTGGCGCGGACCGTTGACTTGGTGTCGGTCCCGACCTGGACATCCTTGGGATTGGAATCGATCGCCTGAAACCCCGAATAGCTGGTGATCGGCGAGCAGGCAGTAAGACCTGTTACGACCAGGAGCGCGACGGCGAGGGCAGGGACGGCAGCGGTTCGGAACATTGCAGCTTTCTCGGGCTCGATTCTGGACCACACGGCCGACAGGCTTTGACCTATCGCCGGCAGCCCATTAGTTCAATGCCACCCTTTAGAGACCGCTCGGGGCGAAATCGAGGCCACCACATGCTCGCAAGACTTTTCAAGCCCAGACCGGCGCGTTTGGCGGGCGAGGCCCTCTATGCCGCTGTCGTCCAACAGGCGCGGTCAACTGCGCTCTATGTGGCGCTCGGCGCGCCGGACACCACTGAGGGCCGGTTCGAACTCTATAGCCTGCACGTCTATCTGATCCTCGAGCGCTTCAAGGACGGCGGGGATCAGGCGGGCGATACGGCGCAGATGTTATTCGACACCTATCTCTCGGCGCTGGACAACGCGTTGCGTGAGATGGGGATCGGCGATCTGGGCGTGGGCAAGCGGATGCGCAAGCTCGGCGAAGCCTTCTATGGCCGCGTCCAATCCTATGAACAGGCGCTGGCGGCGCTGCCGGACCAAACGATCCTGCAGGCCATGCTGGTCCGCACCGTCTATGCGGGTGCTGAAACAGAAACGGCTACGGCGATGGCGGACTACATCGTCGCCCAGCGTCAAGGGTTGGCGGCCCAGACCCTGGAAGCGCTCTGCGCGGGCGATATCCATTGGCGGGCACCATGAGCGATTGGACCCATGATTTCAGGTTGCACCAGCTTGGCCGCGGCCCGGTGACGATCACGCTGGCACCAGACGCAGACCAACGCGCGGTCATCGCGCGGGCGCTGGATTTGCAGAGCCTGAACGCCTTTACGACCAAGCTTGTGGCATCGACCTGGATGGATGGGGTCGCGCTTCAGGGCCGGATCAGCGCGACGGTCGAGCAGATCTGCGGGGTTACCCTCGACACCTTCGAACAAACCGTCGAGGCCGACATCGATCTGCGCGCCGTGCCTGCGACAAGTCCGCACGCCTCGGCACCGGAGGGCGGCGAAATCGAGCATGACGCCGACAGTCCGGATGCACCCGATGTGATGACGGGCGATAGCATCGACCTGGCGGCATATGCGGTCGAACACTTGGCCCTGGCCATCGATCCGTTCCCCCGCAGGCCTGGCGCGACCTTCACTTATGAGGCCGGACCGGACCCAACCTCGGCTTTCGCCGGTCTGAAGGGCCTGATGAACCCCAAGGCATAGTTTCCCCTAGAGCGCTGGCCAGCGTATGCTCGCTTCGAATCCGGTCGAGAGCCGTCCTGGCTTGCCACCCGGAGCGATAGATACGTTGGGGACGCACCGTCGAAGTATCGATTGTGTGGGGGACGAAAGCGCCAAATTGACCGAACCAGTGGTGATATCTGTCGACGCCATGGGTGGAGATCACGGCCCGACCGTGGCGATCCCGGCGTGCGTCCAGGCGCTGAAGGCCATGCCTGACCTTAGGCTCCTGGTCCACGGAGACGAGGCGTTGCTTCGTGACGAGTTCGCGCGGCATCCCGCACTGATCGC
>JAYTWT010000527.1:0-3814 GCA_043743295.1 Alphaproteobacteria bacterium
GGTCATGACCGTCTTGATCAACGGGCCCATGAACTTCTCTTCGACGGCCCGCTTGTTGTCGGCATAGCGGCTGTCGTCGCGGCCATAGCCCATGGCCTGGTCTTGCAGATCGCACTCGCCCCCCTGGTCGCAGATCGGGCAATCCAGCGGGTGATTGATAAGCAAAAATTCCATCACGCCATGACGGGCTTTGCGCACCATCGGCGTGTCGGTGAAAATCTCCTGGCCCTCGGCGGCCGGCAAGGCGCACGACGCCTGTGGCTTCGGCGGCCCAGGCTTCACCTCGACCAGGCACATGCGGCAGTTGCCGGCGATGCTCAACCGCTCGTGGTAGCAGAACCGGGGGATTTCCTTTCCGGCGAGCTCAGCCACCTGCAGGACATTCATTCCCGCCGTGAACTCAACTTCGACGCCGTCAACCTTAGCGATGGGCATTAGAGGGACACTCCCATCACAACAGAACCGTCATGGCCGGGCTTGTCCCGGCCACCCAGATACGCAAGCCCTTCAGGGCAACCTGGGACGCTAGCCGCGGAACAGTCAGAAACGACGGTGCTTCTGGGTGGCCGGGACAGGCCCGGCCATGACGACTTGGAGGTGTGGTTTGTATACATCCCCCTACTCCGCCGCCTGCAGCGTGGCGCCCTGCACGTGGGGCTTGCCGGCGCGGTACTGGGTGATGCGGTCCTCCACCTCGTGGCGGAAGTGGCGGAACAGGCCCTGGATCGGCCAAGCCGCCGCATCGCCGAGCCCGCAGATCGTGTGCCCTTCGACCTGGCTGGCGACGTCCAGCAGCATGTCGATCTCGGACATCTCGGCCTCGCCAGTGACCATCCGCTCCATGACCCGCCACATCCAGCCGGTACCCTCGCGGCACGGCGTGCACTGGCCGCAGCTCTCGTGTTTATAGAAATAGCTGGCTCGGGCGATGGCCTTGACGAGGTCCGCGTCCTTGTCGAACACGATCATGGTGCCGGTGCCCAGGCCTGAGCCGCGCGCCTGCAGATCCTCGTAGGTCATGACCGCGTCTTCGCACTGGTCCGCCGGGATCATGCGCACCGAGATACCGCCCGGGATCACGGCCTTCAGGTTCGACCAGCCGCCACGTACGCCGCCGAAGTGGGTCTCGATCAGATCTTTGACGCTGATACCGACCGCGTCCTCGACGACGCAGGGCTTGTTCAAGTGGCCTGAGCCCGCGAACAGCTTGGTGCCTGTGGACTTCTCGGTGCCGAACTGGGCGAACCAGTCCGCTCCGCGCCTGAGGATGGTGCCGACGACCGCGATGGTCTCGACGTTGTTCACCGTGGTGGGGCAGCCGTAGATGCCGGCACCGGCCGGAAATGGCGGCTTCAGACGCGGCTGGCCCTTCTTGCCCTCGAAGCTCTCCATCAGCGCCGTCTCATCGCCGCAGATGTAGGCGCCGCCGCCGTGCTGCAAGCCGATATCGCAGTCCCAGCCGTGAATATTGCCCTTGCCGATCAGCTTAGCCTCGTAGGCCTGTTTGATCGCCGCCGTCAGGCGTTCGCGCTCATGCACATACTCGCCACGGATATAGATGTAGGCTTGGTGCGAACGCATCGCCTTGCAGGCAATAAGGCAGCCTTCGATCAGCAGGTGCGGATCATTCCGCAGGATGTCGCGGTCCTTACAGGCCCCCGGCTCGCTCTCGTCGGCATTGACTACCAGATAGTGCGGCCGCTCGCTCTCAACCTTGGGCATGAAGGTCCACTTCAGGCCCGTGGCGAAGCCTGCGCCGCCGCGACCGCGCAGACCCGAGGCCTTGATTTGGTCGCAGATCCACTCTGGTGTCTGGCGCACGATATCCTTCGTGCCGTTCCACGCCCCGCGCGCTTTCGCCCCTTCTATGCCCCAGTCACGCTGACCATAAATATTGAGGAAGATGCGGTCCTTATCGGCCAGGATCACCCTTGGGCTCCCTTGTTCGTCGTTGCGCGCCGAAAGCCGGCGATAAACCAAATCTGAGTTCCAAAGCCGACCAACAGGGCGGCTCCAAATACGAAGAGCGGCCAGTCAAGGGCCAATTGGAACGTCATGACGATGGAGATCAGCGCGATAATCACGCAGATCACGTTGACGGTCGCCATAATCGTCAGGCGCTTCTTCTGAGCGATGAGTTCCGGGGTCATGTCAGGAGCTCCCAGATCTCCCCTCCCCCTTGCGGGGAGGGGCCGGGGGTGGGGGTGCGCGCCTTGAAGCTCAGAGCCAACACCCCCACTCCCAACCCTCTCCCCGCAAGGGGGAGAGGACTTTGAGGGCTGATCGTCGATTGGAGAATTACTCTCATCACTAAGCGCCCGCCTTTTCCGGCAGGTTCGGGATCTTGATCTTCTTGGCCAGCGACCCGTCGAACAGCTTGGCGTCGGTCAAGGTCGTCGCACCGCCCTCCGGCGCCGAGCCCTGGCGACCGATCATCGAGCCCGGCTTGGGCTTCTTGCCGGCGGCGAAGTCGTCCAGCAGTTTCTCAAAGCTCTCCGGCGTCAGATCTTCGTAGTAGTGGTCGTTAATGGCCGCCATCGGCGCATTCGAACAAGCGCCCATACACTCCACCTCCTGCCAATAGAACTTGCCGTCGGCGGAGCGGTGGTTCGACGGACCGAACTTCCTCTTACAGATCGCAAGCAGCGCCTCGGCACCGCGCGTCTGGCAGGGTGTCGTGCCGCACACCTGAACCAGGGCCACCTCGCCAACCGGCTCCAGCATGAACATGGTGTAGAACGTCGCCACCTCCAGCACCCGGATCACCGGCATGCTCAGCAGTTCGGCAACGGCGCGGATCGCGGGTTCGGAAATCCAGCCCTCCTGCTTCTGGACCAGCCAGAGGGTCGGCACGACGGCCGACTGCTGTTTGCCGGCCGGGAAGTTCTCCATCCACACCTTGGCGGCCTTCAGCGTCGCCGGCTTGAAGGCGAAGCTGGCCGGCTGAACGGCGGCTAGACGACGTATGCTCAACGCAGCCTCACTTGGCGAAATCGACGCGGGCGATCTTGCCGCCGGCGAGGGTGTAGATGGCGATGACCTGGAAGCTGTCGCCGCCGGGCGCGCGGGTGACCCGCTCATGATCCACGACGGTGTTGCCAACCAAGATGCGGTTGACCAGCTCGGCCCGGTTCTGCGGGAACTCAGCGAACACCTGAACGTATTTGGCGCGATAGGCAGCGGCACCCTGGATCGTCACGTTGCCGTTAAGGTCAGCCACGACGATGTCATCGGCGAAGCAGGCGCAGTGCGCGTCGAGGTCCTGGACGTTGTAGGCGTCGAGCTGGGCCTGGGCGATGTCGCTCGGTGATAGCGTAGCAGCCACACTCACCGATCAATCTCCCCGAACACGATGTCGATGGAGCCGATCACGGCGGAGACGTCGGCCAGCATGTGGCCGCGGGTCATCCAGTCCAGGGCCTGCAGGTGCGGGTAACCTGGCGCGCGGATCTTCACGCGGTAGGGTTTGTTGGTGCCGTCACTGACCAGATAGACGCCGAACTCGCCCTTGGGGGCCTCGACGCAGGCGTAGACCTCGCCCGGTGGGGTACGGTAGCCCTCGGTGAACAGCTTGAAGTGATGGATCAGGGCTTCCATCGAGCGCTTCATCTCGCCGCGACGTGGGGCCGCGATTTTGTTGTCCTCGATCAGCACAGGACCCGGCGTCTTCAACAAGCGCGCGCAGCACTGTTTGATGATCTTGGTGGACTCGCGCAGCTCCTGCATGCGGCAGAGATAGCGGTCGTAGCAGTCGCCGTTCACGCCGACCGGAACGTCGAATTCCATCTCGTTGTAGCAGGCGTAGGGCTGCGAG
>JAYTWT010000528.1:0-1791 GCA_043743295.1 Alphaproteobacteria bacterium
GCGTCGCCCGGTGCCATTGCCGTCGCAACGACGGCGATCTCGGGCGACTGCGGGTACATCCGCCCCGCCACGCTGACATTCACCGGCCCGATCTGATCCTTGAAGTCCGGCCACAGGCCACGGATCACCAGGGTCTGATCCACGTCGAAATAGCTGTCGGCGCTCTCGATGAACCAGCTGAAGACGCCGCCGTCTGCCGAGCGACCCTTCTCATGCAGAAAGACCTGACCGCTCGCTGTCGCTCCGATCGGGTATGTCGAAGGCCCCGCGTCGACGAACGCGGTCCGCGCCATCTCCCCGCGATGCCATGCCCCGGCATCGGCCCCCCCGACCGCCAAGGCCAGAAACCGGCTATTCTCATAGCCATCGCGCCGATCCGGGTAGTCGAACCGGACCTCGGCAAATTCAGCGTTAGACGAGGCGACCACTTTGTCGCCCTGGCTGGCGGCCAGCTCCTCGGCAAAGTCTCTGCGGATCGGGCAGATGATCGGCTCAGCCTGTCCGCCCAGCGCATAGCGATAGAACTGCCGGTCCGGGCTGACCCAGAACGCCGTCTGCCCCACGATCACCGCCGCATTGGGGCCGATCAGGCCGCAGTTGCGCCCGACCCGCTCAAACCGCCACGGCTGGTTCAGCGCGCCGACATAGGTCCCCAGGAACAGCGCGTCGCCGGTCCACACCAGCATGGCCGGCCCGCACATGCGCCCCGCAACGATTCGCCCGCCTCCGGTCAGGATGTACTCTCGTGCGGTCGAGCCGCTGGCACTGGTGCTCCACTGAGTGTTGTTACGGATCGACGAGTGCCGAATACAAAGCGGGTTGAAGGTCCCAGAGACCTCCTCGTTGCAACCCAGCGCAAACACTTGGTAGCCGCCGTTCTGGGGTGCCACCAGCATATGCGTCACATTGGCTGGCGCGTTGGTCAGCGCCTGCGCCTTCTGCGCGGTGTCATTCGTCCAGGCGAAGATCGTCTGATTACGCGGGCTGGCCAACAGCTGCTGGCCCCAGGCCCCGAACGACCAGGTCAGCGGGAAATAGTCGGCGACCGAGGGTAGTCCATAACCGCCAACACCGTAGCCGCCCGTCCCGAACCCCGCCGACCCCGCGCCGTCAATCGCTCCGACCGTGAACCCGCTGACCGGCGTAACGTCAAACAGAGCGCCGCCCCGCCAAAGCTGCAGCTTCGAGTGTGTCCCGAACGCGCAATTCAGCACGCCCGAATTGTCCGTCCAGGGAAACACCGTCCGGCAGACACCCGTCAGCGCTTCACTGATCAGCTTCTCCCAACCGCCGATCACCTCGGGCCGCCCCAGGCGAAACCGTACATTCGAGCCGTCCGCCCAGTGGTTGCTGCTGGAGAACCGCGTATCGTCGCCGTTCAGGCCCGGTATCAGTTCAAAAGGAATTCGCATGCCCGCCGCCTCCGTCTTGAGAATTCCAGCTTGGCCCGACCACGCGGGCGCTTGTGTCGAAGCGCGTGCGGCTTCAATGATCCGCCACCCATTCCAGTGACCGTCGGGGCCCCGTGTTCGAACTTGTCAGCGCCCTATCGGCGACATCCGCCCTATGAGCGCTGAGCCCGCCCTTGCTTCGGCTGTCATCCGTGCGCATCCGGACGGCTATGACATGGCCAAACCGGCCTTGATGGGCCGCCAGGCCGCAGGCCACGGCTTCCTGCGCGCCGCCGTTCAGGCCCGTGGCGATCAACCGATCATCGGCCTGTCGCCAAACCCCCAGGTCGCCGCCGGATTTGACGCGATCGTTAAGGCGATCGACCCCAATGCGCCCTTC
>JAYTWT010000529.1:0-2687 GCA_043743295.1 Alphaproteobacteria bacterium
GTAGCAGCCGCTCCATCGACGTGTCGCGAACGCCCATCTCGCGCAAATGCTCAACGAGGTCGCGGAGATAGTCCGTGTTGCGGCCCGACAACCCAGTCGCCCCGGCGATCAAGGCCGCCTGCCGCTCGAGGCTGAGCGCACCTGCCCACTGTGAGTGTTTGACATCGGAGAGAAAGGTCAGGGCCTCGACCCGGCGTCCATCCTCCAAACGTACAGGACGGCGGGCCTCGATATAAGTCTCGGTCGGCTGTTCGCGTTCCATCAGGTAAGCATAGACGTCCGGCCAATCGGCCTCTTCCACCCGGTAGGCTATGCCGCGCGTCGCTCCGCCCGGTGCCAAGCCCAACACCAGACCGGGTCGCTCATAGGTGCCGCGATGATGGACGGAATAGATGCAGAAGGCGCGCCGACGACCGTGTAGAGTGGCCCGTCGCCGCTCAGTGAACGGAAATCCCGGCCGCCACATCAGCGATCCGTAGCCGAACACCCAATGTTCCAATTCCATTCCAGACCCGCTTGATCTCACACCCATGTCTCTGCCTGATCCCGCTCCACCCCGCAAACTCAGCCGCTTGGGCCTCTACATCCCGTTCGGCCTGTTGGTCCTGTTCATCCTCGGTGTCAGCGTGGCCTGGATCGTGGCACGTGGCGAGGCGGTGAAGCGGATGGACGCCGGTGCCGAAATGCTGCGCCGCGCGGGCTACGAGGTCGCCTGGAAGACCCGACACGTCTCCGGCTACCCATTCCGGCTCAACATCAGCCTGGAGGAGCCGAGGATAAGCGACCGCTCTGGCTGGGCCTTGGAAGCGCCGCGCCTTGAAGGTCAGGCCTTCATGCACGCGCCGACAACCTGGATGATCGCGGCCCCGGACGGCCTGACATTTGTGCGCCCGCGCGCCGGCCCGGTCCGGGTCAGCGGCAAGCTGATCCGCGCCAGCCTCAGCCACCTGACAGACCGCCCGCCCAACCTGTCTTTCGAGGGTGTCAACCTGACGTTCCAGCCTGCGGCTGGCGCGCAGCCCTTTGGTTTATCGGCGGCCGAGCGCGTGGAGATCCATCTGCGTAAAGCCCCGAAAGAGGTCGGTGACGAGGCCGGCGCTTGGTTGATGGTGAAAAACGGCAAGGCGCCACTTTCCGGCTTGCTGGGCCAAATTGCGGGCGAAAAGCCGATATCTATCGAATGGGACGGGAGGCTCTCGAAGATCAGTACGTTCAGCGGCGTAGACTGGGCTTCCGCCGTCCGTAGTTGGGTCGCCGCCGGTGGGCAGATGTCCGTCAAGCGCGGCGGACTGACGGCGGGGGGGGCTGTAATCGGCGTCAACGGGGGAACCCTGCGAGCGAGCTCCGATGGTCACCTGAGCGGTGTCCTGGACATCTCATTGCGTCAAGCCGAGCGCGCCCTGGCGGCCATGAGTTCTACCGGGGTGATTGCGAGGGACCGCGCCGAGGCCGCCGCTGCCGTCACCGCCGCCCGGGCCAGTGGCGACGTCGCTCAGGCCACGTTGAATTTTGAGGCGGGTCAGATGACCCTAGGACCGGTCGCTATCGCTCCCGCACCAAGGGTATACGAAGTGCGTTAGGGGGGTCATGCTGGAGCCATGGCTAGTTTCTATGACCGCTACATCCTGCCCCGGCTGCTGACCTGCGCCTGTTCGTCACCCGCGATCATGAAACAACGTGCCAAGATCGTGCCGCTGGCAGAGGGCCGGGTACTTGAACTGGGCATCGGCATGGGCCTGAACCTCAGTTTCTATGACCCGGCCAAGGTGGAGAGCATCACTGGCGTTGATCCGGCCGCCGAGCTTCGCGCCATTGCCGAGGTCGCACCGCGTGATCCGCGACTGTCGTTACGGGTTGAGGCCGGTACCGCCGAGGCCTTGCCGTTTCCCGACCACCAGTTTGATTGTGTGGTCTGCACCTTCACGCTCTGCTCGGTACAAACACCGGCAGCGGCGCTGAGCGAAGCGCGGCGGGTGCTGAAACCGGGCGGGCGCTTGCTCTACTGCGAACATGGTCTGGCGCCAGATCGCGATGTCGCCAAATGGCAGCGGCGCATTGAGCCGATTTGGAAGCCCATCTCTGGGGGATGCCACCTCACCCGGCCGATCGCCTCGGCGATTTCGGACGCCGGTTTCACCCTCGGTGCGCAGAATAGCATGTACCTACCCAAGGCACCCCGGGTCGCTGGGTGGAACGAGTGGGGCGTGGCGACAACCTAGTTCGGCTGGTCGACGACCGGCAGCGCAAAGGCCCGGAATCGGCTTGGCAGACGCATCGCGGCGCGAGTGGCGTCGCGAACCGTCTGAAAATGCTGCGCCAGGTTTGAAGCATCGGTCCAGGCGACACGAGCGTCGCCCTGCACCAGGAATTCCAGCCGGTCCAGATTCGTCCGGGCAACAACAACGGAAGACGCCATGCGCTCTCTCCATCGAACGGTGTTCCGTTCTGGCTCACCTGGCCTCAAACCAAACAAACTTCGTGCCAGAGGCGAGTTGATGGCCCCAATCTCGCCCTACTGGGGTCGGGGGCGCACTCCGCGAGGGGGAATATTCGCGCGAGGGCCCTGTGGTGGCTGGAGACGGACTTGAACCGTCGACCTGTGGGTTATGAATCCACCGCTCTAACCAGCTGAGCTACCCAGCCAAGGGGCCGCTCGCGCGAGGCGCGGGTTATAGGGGCGAAGCCGC
>JAYTWT010000530.1:0-25937 GCA_043743295.1 Alphaproteobacteria bacterium
CACGTGTCAGATAAGCAAACGCCTCTTCTGGCCGATCAAAGCGTACGGTGAAGCCGAGAATGCCGACGTAGAAGGCCAGCGATACGGCGAGATCGGAGACGTCGAGCTCCGGAACCAGGGCCGCCGTCATGTGCCGCCGCACACAGGACAGTCCGGATCGCCCGCGACGCGCACCGTTCGCGTTTCCCCCGCCAAAGCATCGTAGAGCAGCAGCCGCCCGCTCAAGGCCTCGCCCGCGCCGGTGATCAGCTTCACCGCCTCCAGGGCCATCATCGAGCCGATCACCCCGGCCAAGGCACCGACCACGCCGACCGCGACGCAGGTTTCGGCATCGGGCGGGATATCGGGCACGAGGCATTGGTAGCAGGGTCTGGAGCCGAACACGCCGACCTGACCGGTCCAGCGGCCTATGGCACCCGAAACCAGCGGTTTGGCATGGCGCACGCAGGCGGCGTTGACGCAGAACCGAACCGCGAAGTCGTCAGTGCCATCCAGCACCAGATCAACATCGCGCACTAGATCATCGGCGATGGTCTCATCGAACGCGCCCTTGAAGGCGGTGACCTCGACGTGGGGATTGAGGGCGCGGAGGTGGTCCGCTGCGGCGGCGACCTTAGGACGACTGATGTCAGCCTCCGTGTAGATCACTTGGCGTTGAAGGTTGGAGAGGTCGACCACGTCTGGGTCCACTAAGATGATCTGGCCCACCCCGGCGGCAGCCAGATAGAGCGCGGCGGGCGCGCCCAGGCCTCCGGCCCCGACGATCAGGACGCGGGCCGCCTTCAGCCGCTGTTGCCCCGGCCCACCCACTTCGCGCAGCACCAAGTGGCGGGCATAGCGTTCGATCTCGGCGTCGGAGAAGCTCATGGCAGACCTTTCCCTTGACCGGCAGGGTGGCACACCCGACATCCAGGCGATGTCGAATACATACGGGTCGAATACCTCAGCCTTCCCCGATTGGCACGGGACAACCATCCTGGCGGTGCGCAAGGGGGGCAAGACCGTGGTCGCGGGGGATGGCCAAGTCTCAATGGGGCCGACCATCGTCAAGGGCACAGCCAAGAAAGTGCGCAAGCTGGCGGGCGGCAAGGTGATTGCCGGGTTCGCGGGATCAACCGCCGACGCCTTCACCCTGATCGAGCGGCTGGAAGCCAAGCTGGAGCAGTATCCCGATCAATTGGCGCGGGCCTGCGTGGACCTGGCCAAGGACTGGCGCACGGATCGGTATCTGCGGCGTTTGGAAGCCATGCTGCTCGTGGCCGACAAGGACCAGATCTTCACTGTTACCGGCGTGGGCGATGTGTTGGAGCCCGAGCATGGGGTCGCGGCCATCGGGTCGGGCGGCAACTATGCCCTGGCAGCAGCCCGGGCGCTGAGCGAGGTCGAGGGGCTGGACGCCGAGACCGTGGCGCGCCGGGCCATGGCGATTGCCGCCGAGATCTGTGTCTACACCAACGGGTCGCTGACGGTGGAGGGGCTGTAGCCACATGACCGAGTTTTCCCCCCGCGAGATCGTATCCGAACTGGACCGCTACATCGTCGGCCAGCAGGACGCCAAGCGGGCCGTGGCGGTGGCGCTGCGTAACCGTTGGCGCCGCCGTCGCGTGCCGGATGACCTGCGGGACGAGGTAACGCCGAAGAACATCCTGATGATCGGGCCTACGGGCGTGGGCAAGACCGAGATCGCGCGGCGACTGGCAAAGCTGGCCCAGGCGCCCTTTCTGAAGGTCGAGGCCACCAAGTTCACCGAGGTCGGCTATGTGGGCCGCGACGTGGACCAGATCATCCGCGACCTGGTCGAGAACGCGATTGCCATGGTGCGCGAGAAGCGCCGGGCCGGGGTGCGGGCCCGCGCAGAGGCGGCGGCCGAGGAGCGCATACTGGACGCCCTCACCGGCCCTGGCTCAACCGCCGCCCGCGAGAGTTTCCGCAAAAAGCTGCGCGCCGGCGAACTGGATGATCGCGAAATCGAGCTGCAGTTGCCGGACGCCGGACCCAGCATGCCCATGATGGAGATTCCCGGACAGCCCAATGGCGGCCTGCTCAATCTCAGCGAAATGTTCGGCAAGGCGTTCGGCGGACGCACCAAGACCCACAAAACCACCGTCGCCGGGGCCTGGACACCGTTGATCGCCCAGGAGAGCGACAATCTGGTCGACCAGGAAGCCCTCACAGCAGAGGCGGTGGAACTGGCGGAAAACCAGGGCATCGTCTTCCTGGATGAGATCGACAAGGTCGCCTCCAATCGCGAGCGCAGTGGGGCGGATGTTTCACGTGAGGGGGTGCAGCGCGATCTGTTGCCGCTGATTGAAGGCACCACGGTTTCGACCAAGCACGGACCAGTGAAGACCGATCACATCCTGTTCATCGCCTCGGGTGCGTTCCACGTCGCCAAGCCCTCGGACCTGTTGCCGGAGCTACAGGGGCGTTTGCCGATCCGGGTGGAGCTGAAGGCGTTGACCCGTGACGACCTGCGGCGGATTCTCACCGAACCTGAGGCCAATCTCGTACGCCAACACCAGGCTCTGATGGCGACAGAGGGCGTGACCGCGACCTTCACAGAAGACGCCTATGATGCCCTGGCGGATGCCGCCGTCGCGGTGAACGGGGCCGTAGAAAACATTGGTGCGCGCCGTTTGCAGACCATCTTGGAGAAGGTGATGGAAGAGATCAGCTTCACCGCCGCAGACCGGGCGGGCGAGACCATCGTCATCGACGCCGCCTACGTGGAAGCCCGCGTCGGCGACCTGGCGCGCAACGCCGACCTGTCGAAGTTTATCCTCTAGATCGCGCTTCGCCGTGCCCGCCAGAGCGCGGCTTCCAAGGCACGGGCGAACTCGCCGCGTTCGGTGGGGCTGAGGGCGGCGGCGACGGGGGCTTCACGAGGGGGGGCCTGGCGATCCGATCGCTGGATCTTCAGACCCATCACCCGGTTCTCCTCGTCACGCTCGGTCGAGACGCGGGTCGAGGCGATGGGGCTTTCCCAGACGACCCGGCTGGCGGTGGGGGTCTCGTGGGTAATCACCACATCGGATGCACTGACCCGCACGCGCTCGATGATCCGGCCCGCCTTGAAACTGGCCAGGAAGGCGACGGTGATCGCCGCCCCGTCGATGCCGAGGAAGATCGGCACCAGATGCGCGCCGATCTTCAAAAAGACGATGGCGGACGCCACATTGGCCAGAGTGATCACGCTGATCAGCACAATGAACCCCCGTTCGGAAAGGGAGCGATTGGGCTTGATCTCTGCATCCATGTAGATCGCGGAGGACATGGGATGAGATTACGCCCTGACGCCGACTTCGAAAAGGCCACACGCAGATTTCCGGCTGTTGGTGTCGTCGCGCGGTCGGGGTATGGGCGCGCCCTGGACAAGGACGGGAAATAGGCAAATGAGCCAGTCATGGGCTGAGGGGCGGATCGCCCTGATCACCGGTGCGACCTCGGGGTTCGGCGAGGCGATGGCACGTCGCCTGTTGGCGGCTGGCGCACAGGTCATCGCCACCGGACGCCGCGAAGACCGGCTGGCGGCTCTGGCGGCGGAACTGGAGACGGATCGCCTGTTGACCCGGACGCTGGATGTCCGCGAGCAAGCCTCCATCGACGCCCTGCTGGGTGGGCTACCTGCAGCGTTCCAGGCCGTCGACATCCTCTATAACAACGCTGGCTTGGCGCTGGGGCTGAATAAGGCGCACGAGGCCAGCCTGGACGACTGGCAGACCATGATCGACACCAATGTGACTGGGCTGGTGCAGATCACGCGCGCGGTGCTGCCCGGCATGGTCGCGCGGGACCGAGGCGATGTGATCAACCTGTCGTCGGTGGCGGCCAGCTACCCCTATCCGGGCGGCAATGTGTATGGGGCCACCAAATCGTTTGTCCGCCAATTCTCACTGAACCTGCGCGCTGATTTGCTTGGGACGAAGATTCGGGTGACCTCCATCGAGCCCGGCATGGCGGACACTGAATTTTCGGTCGTCCGCTTCAAGGGGGATCAGAGCTCGGCGGACAAGGTCTATCAGGGCGTCCGCGCGATGTCGGCGGATGATGTGGCCCTAGTCTGTGAGGGCGTGCTGAAACTCCCGGCGCACATCAATGTGAATGCCCTAGAGCTGATGCCCGTCCAACAAGCGTTCGGCCCCTTTGCCGTCAGCCGAGAGGGCTAGCCTTTACGGCGACAGCTTATAACCACCCGCCTCGGTCAGCAGCAGCCGCGCGTGGGCGGGATCAGCCTCGATCTTCTGGCGCAGGCGATAGACGTGGGTCTCAAGAGTGTGGGTCGTGACGCCCGCGTTGTAGCCCCAGACCTCGGCCAGCAGCTCTTCCCGCGAAACCGCCTTCTCCCGCGCGCGGTAGAGGTACTTCAGGATGTTGGTTTCTTTCTCGGTCAGACGAATTTTCTTGGCCTTGTCATCGACCAGCAGTTTCGCGGCCGGGCGGAACTCATAGGCACCGAGCCGGAAGGTCGCCCCTTCGGAATGCTCATAATCGCGCAGCTGGGCGCGGATGCGGGCCAACAGCACCGCGAACTTATAGGGCTTGGTCACATAATCGTTGGCCCCGCTGTCGAGGCCCTGCACAGCGTCGTCGTCCGTTGCCGCCGCGGTAAGCATGATCACCGGTGCCGAGACCCCATCCTGGCGCATGCGACGGCAAGCTGCGCGGCCATCCATGTCCGGCAGGTCGACATCTAGCAGGATCAGGTCAGGTTTTGCGTCCCGGGCCTGACGAACGCCCTCGCCCGCCGTGTCCGCTTCGACGGTGTCGAAGCCCTCTGCCTGAAGCTGCTCGGCGATTGCGCCCCGAAGGTCCTGGTCGTCGTCGACGATGAGGAGAGTCTTGCGTTGTGCCATGTGCGGCAACAAACACTATCTCAGCGCTTTGCGCCAAAGGGATTTCGCAGAAGGACTTGGCGTTTTCGTGATCTTCCGAGCGAGCGGCGACGGCATGATGGACATCGGGGCGCGTAGGGTTCGCTGCGCCTTGGGCCCCGCGGGCGTGGTTCCAGCGGCTTCGAAGCGCGAGGGTGACGGCGGCTCACCCGCCGGAGTTTGGCCAATCCGCGAGGTGATTTTCCGTGCCGACCGAAGTGGGTGCCCGGAAACGCAGCTGCAGGTCCGAGCCATGCAGCCCGACGACGGCTGGTGCGACGCACCGGACGACCCCGACTACAACCGCCCCGTCAAACGCCCCTACCCGGCGAGCCACGAAGCCCTTTGGCGGGAAGACGGGGTCTATGATCTTGTCGTTGTGCTGGGTCACAACGACGATCCGCCAGTGCCCGGCCAGGGTTCGGCGATCTTTCTGCACGTTTGTAGGCCGGACTATCTGCCGACGGAGGGCTGCATCGCGATTGCGCGGGCGGACCTTGAAGATTTGCTGCGGTTAGCCAAGCCGGGCGACGCTGTAGAGATCGCGGCTTAAGTGCGCGCCCCAAACACGGCAGAACCGACCCGCACGCTCGTGGCACCGAAGCGGATGGCGGTTTCGAAATCACCGCTCATGCCCATCGAGAGTTTCATCAACCCGTTACGGCCAGCGATCTTGGCCAATAGGGCGAAATGCGGCCCAGCCGGTTCGTCGGCCGGCGGAATGCACATCAGACCCTCAGGCTCCAACCCGTAGACACCCCGGCACGCCGCGATGAACGCGTCGGCCTTCGGCGGAAGGATCCCGGCCTTCTGCGGCTCCTCGCCGGTATTGATCTGGATATAAAGGCGCGGGCGGCGACTTTGCTTCTGGACCTCGTCGGCAAGGGTCTGAGCCAGCCGCTCACGGTCGAGGCTCTCGACCACGTCGAAGGTGGCGACGGCATCGCGGGCCTTGTTGCTCTGAAGCGGGCCGATGAGGTGCAGCGTCAGGCCGTCGCGCCTTTCAGCCCAGCGCGCCATGGCCTCCTGCACCCGATTTTCGCCGAACACCCGCTGGCCCGCCGCATAGACCGGCGCAATAGCCTCCCAAGTTTGCTGTTTTGAGACGGCAACCAGAGTCACATCCTCCGCAGACCGCCCTACGGCTTGCGCGGCGCGGGCAATGCGGGCCAACACGTCTGCATAGTCATTGGGGGCGTAGCCTTCAGGATGGGGAGCGGCAGTCATTTCCGGGTTCTGGACCTTACAGCGGACGGCCAGGCTCTTACCGGCGCGCCGGCGTCTGCGAAAGGCCCTGCCGCCGTTGCTGTTCTTCACCGACCCGGTGCGGACGCCGGACCCGGAAGCCATCGCCCGCCGCCTGCCGAAGGGTAGCGCCATCGTCTACCGCGCGTTCGGTTCGCCAGCCGCCGAGATTCGGGCGCGACGATTGCTCAACATCGCCAAGGCGCAAGGTCTGATCCTGCTGATCGGGCAGGACGTCGGACTGGCCCGCAAGGTGGGGGCCCACGGCGTTCACCTACCAGAGCGGCTGGCGCATTTGGCCCTGCCGCTGAAACGCGCCCAACCCCGATGGTTAGTGACCAGCGCCGCGCATAGCCCTGCGGCAGCACGTCGTGCAGGCGCTGACGCCGTGGTGCTATCGGTCGCGTTTGCGTCCAACAGCGCCTCAGCCGGTCGCGCCATGGGCCCGATCCGATTGGCAGCGCGCGTTCGTCTCGCGGGAAGGCCGGCCTACGGGCTGGGCGGCGTCAGCAACACGACGGCGGGGCGGCTGCTAGATGTGGGCCTTATTGGGTTGGCCGCCGTCGAAGGGTATTCGGTCCGGGACGAAGCACCGCTAAGGACAAGCAACTCAAAAAAGCGCTGACTCCCGCCTCCCCAAGGTTGGCAATTCGGAGCAAGGTCAGGCGGTAACCGCCTTGGGAACTCCCGGCTCGCCTGACCGTTAGAACGCGGAACAAGAACCGGCACGCCTTCCAAGTATGTCTTTTCAGTCAGGAGTGATGACGCTGCCGCCCGCACCGAAATCGGCCAAGGCCCCGAGATTCCGCAAGATCGAGGTAATCGCAAACACGGCCTCTGGTAGCGTCGGCCCTGATGCCCCTGAGGCGCTCGCGCGCCTTTTCGCCGACCACGGACTGCGGGCCAACATCCGCGCTCCGGCTGTCGGCGACCTGGTGGGTGAAATGCGCAAGGCGGTGGACGCCGCCCCCGATCTGCTGGTCGTGCTGGCCGGTGACGGCACGGCAAGGGCTGCGGCAGAGATGTGTGGGCCGGACGGTCCGCTGCTGGCCCCCCTTCCTGGCGGAACCATGAACATGTTGCCTCACGCCGTCTACGGCCAGCGGCCCTGGGCTGAAGCGCTAACGCTGGCCCTAGAAACCGGCGAGCCGCGGACGCTGGGCGGCGGCGAGGTTGAAGGCCATCGTTTCCTGTGCGCCGCGATTCTGGGTCCGCCCGCGCTGTGGGCACCGGCTCGGGAGGCGGTACGCGCCGGTAGGGCGCGCCTGGCGTGGATACGCGGCCAACGCGCCTTGCGCAGAGCCTTCACGGGCCGTCTCCGCTATAGTTTGGACGGGGGCCTTGCTGAGAAGGCCGAAGCGCTGGTCCTGATGTGCCCAATCGCCTCGAGGGTCCTTGAAAGCGACGCCTCAAGCCTGGAGGCGGCGGCGCTCAATGTGAAGGGGGCTGGCGCGCTTTTGCGCCTGGGTGTCCATGCGATCCTGGGTGACTGGCGTGATGACCCAGACGTCGAACACGAGCCCTGCAGCGTGGTCCGAGTCTGGTCGCCCAGCGGCATACCGGCCCTGCTGGACGGCGAAAGCGTGCGGCTCAGCGGCCTGACCGAGATCCGATACCAGCCCGCGATTACCCGCATTCTCGCCCTGCCTAAGGATCACGCGTGACGTCGTTTCGGCTGGCGCACCTATCTGACATCCATTTCGGTGGGGAAAACGTCGCCGCTGTTGCGGCGGCGGCAGACATTTTGCGCGGCGAGGCGTTCGATCTGATCGTCATCTCTGGCGACATAACGGCCTTAGGGGAGGTTTCGGAGTTTGAGAAGGCCGCCGCGTGGATAGAAACCCTACCCGAACCTCGCCTCATCACACCCGGCAACCACGATGCACCCTATCTGGCCTGGGCTGAACGGATCATCGCCCCGTTCCGACGGTATGAGCAGCATATCGGACCTGCGGCGGCCCAGGACTGGCGCGGAAACGGCGTGGGTGTTCGAGGCGTCAACACGGCCCGCGGCGCGCAGCTCCGGCTGAACTGGTCCAAAGGACAAATTTCAGCCTCACAGGCTCACGAAGCCGCCGATTGGTTTGCGCCGGACGACAGGTTTCGGATCGTCGTCGTCCATCATCCCCTGGTTGAAATGTTGGGGGGACCCATGACGGCCCATGTTTGGGGCGGTCCGCGCGCAGCGGAGATATTCGCCGAGGCGAAGGTCGACTTAGTCCTGTCCGGTCATATCCATGCCCCGTTCGTATGGCCGTACTCATGCGGCGACGGACGAACCCACGCGGTGGGCGCGGGCACGCTTTCGACGAGAGAACGTGGCGTAGCGCCGAGCTTCAATGTCGTCGAACTCGAGGAGAGGGACATCCGCGTCACCGCCCTAGGGTGGAGCGGCTCACACTATGCGCCCCTGCGTAGCTGGTCGTTAGAGCGTCGACCGCGCCTCTAGTGGTGTTGATTGCTGTGGAGCCGGCCTCATCAGGCGGGCCAAATTGCAAGCTGGCATAGCGCAATGCTCAGGAACATATCGCTAGCCCGACATGCGCCAAGCTCATCAAGCTTAGAACTTGAAAGCCGTCTGAAGCGTGATCTTCGGCGCATCGGCCGGACGAGAGGGGTTTAGGCGCAAGCGTAGGTCTTGCTCGCCAAGCGCGACCGCACCGCCCACGCGAAGCGCCGGGGTAATCCGGAAGTAGGCACCAGCCTGCACGTCATTGCCGACTGGAGGGCGATCCGGAGACTGCTGGACGTTAAGCGTAACGCCAAAACGACCCTTGCTGGCATCGAGCTTGAGCGCGCGGGCGCCCGCTGGGGCAGCCAGCATCGGCTCGGACCGAACCGTGAAATCCACAGGTTTGATCACCTTGTCCGCCGCCCACGCGCCACCAGCCACCGCGCTGAACAGCGCGACTGAGGCGATCAAAAGGGGTGAACAGGAACGGCGCATAGTCTGGCTATAAGGTCTTTCGGTTCTCATTCTATTAGCACGCAAGGTTTTGCATGCTTGATGTTGCCTTGCGATTAAGGGCCGTCCTCAATTTCGGTCAACCAGACTCACGCAGAAGTCGGCAATCTGTGGCGATAAGAGACAACTTGTGGCGCGGCGGCCACGCGATTCCTGTTTGGCACCCCCCACCACGTTGTTATAGAGGGCCCCGGCGCAGGGGTGGCGCTGCGGCGCGTTCTGCGCCGCTGAAGATATTGGAGACGGATACATATGCCGTTTGTTCGCGGTTCTAATGTGCGTGGCCTGGTGATTGCGGCGACGGCGCTCAGCGTTCTGGCGCTCGGTGCCTGCAGCAGCCTGCCCGGATTAGGTAATAAGTCCAAGGCCCGACCCTCGGGCGAAAACGCGGCTGCGATCGGGGTGAACGGCTATCTGTGGCGCGCGTCGCTGGACACCTTGTCCTTCATGCCCCTGGCCTCGGCAGACCCTTACGGCGGTGTGATCGTCACCGATTGGTACGTGAACCCGGAAAAGCCGGAAGAGCGCTTCAAGTGCACGGTCTATATTCTGGACTCGCGCCTGCGCGCCGATGGCCTGAACGTGGCAGTGTTCAAGCAAAGCCGCGACGCCAACGGCGGCTGGATCGACGCCCCCCATGCCGGTCAAACTGAGACAGACATCGAAAACTCCATCTTGACCAAGGCGCGCCAGCTTCGACTTTCGAACATCAAGGGCTGATCGGCCTCCCTGCTGGGGGCGCTGTCAGTAAGGCTGATTGAGGGGGCGGAAGCTCCCTCCGGCCTGCGGCCACCTCCCCCTGAACGCGCGGTGCGCTGGGGGAGGAATGAAGTCCAACTCCAGTCCAAAGGCCCGATGTAATGGCCCCCCAGAATACCCGATACAATCCGAAGGTAACCGAGCCGAAGTGGCGCAAGGCGTGGAGTGACGCCGACGCCTTCCGCGCAGTCGTCGATCTGTCGAAGCCGAAATACTACGTCCTGGAGATGTTCCCCTATCCGTCGGGGCGGCTGCACATGGGTCACGTGCGCAACTACGCTCTGGGCGACGTGATCGCGCGGTTCAAGCGGGCACGCGGCTATTCAGTGCTGCACCCGATGGGTTGGGACGCCTTTGGGCTTCCCGCAGAAAATGCCGCTATGGAGCGCGGCGTCGATCCCAAAGCCTGGACCTACGACAACATCGCCCGGATGCGCGATGAGCTTAAGGAATTGGGCCTCAGCATCGACTGGTCGCGGGAGTTCGCCACCTGCGATGTCGAATACTACGGCAAGCAGCAGGCGTGGTTCCTGGATTTCTTGAAGGCGGGCCTGATCTATCGCAAGGAGAGCGTGGTCAACTGGGACCCCGTTGACCAGACTGTGTTGGCCAATGAGCAGGTGGTCGACGGCTTGGGCTGGCGTTCCGGCGCACCGGTGGAGAAGCGCAAGCTGAACCAATGGGCCATGCGGATTACCGACTATGCCGGGCAGCTCGTTGATGACCTGGCCAAGCTAGACCGTTGGCCGGACAAAGTTCGGACCATGCAGGAAAACTGGATCGGACGGTCCAAGGGCCTGAAATTCAAATTCCACTTTGCTGACGGCGATCCTGCCGACGGTCTAGAGGTCTACACGACACGGCCCGACACGCTGTTCGGTGCCAGCTTTGTCGGTATTGCGGCGGATCACCCCCTGGCCGCTGAGGTCGCGTCGCGCGACGCAAAGGCCGCCGCCTACATCGAACGCTGCCGCAAGGGCGCAACCACCCAGGCCGAAATCGATACAGCGGAGAAGACCGGCTACGACACCGGCCTACGCGTGAAGCACCCGTTTGATCCCAGCTGGGAACTGCCGGTCTGGATCGCGAACTTCATCCTGATGGACTATGGCACAGGCGCGATCTTCGCCTGCCCGGCGCATGACCAGCGCGATCTGGACTTCGCTCACAAATACGGCCTGCCCGTGAAGCCGGTGGTTCTGCCACCGGGCGAGGATCCCGCGACCTTTGCCGTCGCGACCGAGGCCTATGTGGGGCCCGGCGTGATCTACAATTCCGATTTCCTGGACGGCCTGGATATCGAAGCGGCCAAGGCTGCGGCGATCAGCCGGATCGAAGCGGCGGGCGACGGCGACGGCGCGACAGTGTTCCGCTTACGCGACTGGGGCGTCTCGCGCCAGCGGGCCTGGGGCTGTCCAATACCTGTGGTGCACTGCGCAGCCTGCGGCGTCGTGGCCGTTCCTAGAGATCAGTTACCCGTAACCCACCCGGTAGACATCGAATTCGACCAATCCGGAAACGCGCTCGAGCGCCATCCAACCTGGAAGAACACGACCTGTCCGACCTGCGACGGGCCCGCCACACGTGAAACAGACACCCTGGACACGTTCGTCGACAGTTCCTGGTATTTCTCGCGCTTTACGAACACAGAGGCCGATGCACCTATCGACAAGGCCGCCGCCGACTACTGGATGCCGGTGGACCAGTACATCGGCGGAATTGAGCACGCGGTTCTGCACCTGCTGTACGCGCGGTTCGTGACCAAGGCGCAGGCCGACCTGGGCATGTTGAGTGTTCGCGAGCCATTCGCGGGGCTGTTCACCCAGGGGATGGTGACCCACGAGACCTATCGTCGGCAGAACGGCGATTGGGTTGAGCCTTCGGAGGTTGAGGTCGTTGCCGCGGGGAATATCCGAAGCGCTCGACTTGTTGCCTCGGGTGAGCCGGTGATCGTGGGCGATGTCGAGAAGATGTCGAAGTCCAAGCGCAATACCGTGCCGCCGGGCGAGATCTTCGAGGCCTATGGTGTCGACGCGGCACGGCTGTTCGTCCTTTCCGACAGTCCACCGGAACGCGACAGCCAGTGGTCGTCGGCGGGCGTCCAGGGGGCCTGGCGTTTCGTCAATCGGGTCTGGGATGAGTTCGATAGCCAGCCGGGGACCTCCGCTGCGGGCCCCGCGGACGCCGAATTGACCCGGGCGACCCACAAATTGATCAAACAGGTGACTGAGGCGATTGACGGGTTCCGGTTTAACTCAGGGATCGCCCGCCTCTACGAGTTCCTGAACCTTCTGAAGGCCAATCCGGCGTCGGGTGCCTCTGCGCCGGTCTTGAGCGCGCGCCAGGACGCCCTGAGCGCCCTGGCGCGGCTAATCGCCCCGTTTACGCCGCACCTCGCAGAGGCGTGCTGGGAACGAATTGGCGGCGCAGGCATGGTCGTGGCCGCGGAATGGCCGACCTTCGACCCGGCGCTAACCGAGGACGCCGTCAAGATTCTGCCCGTCCAAGTTAACGGCAAGCGCAGAGGTGAAATTTCCGCCCCCGCTGGCGCTGAACCTGCCGACGTTGAGGCGATCGTGATGGCCGATCCGGAGATCTCGCTGCGCCTAGAAGGCCTGACCATTCGGAAGATCATTGTAGTCAAGGACCGCATCGTGAATATCGTGGCGGCATGAAACAGGCATTCGCCCCGGCTCTCGTCTTGATCACCCTAATCCTTAGTGGCTGCGCGGGGTTCCAACCGCTGTATGCGCAACAGGACGTGGTCCGTAGCCTTGGCGGAATCGAGGTCAGCGCGCCAGCCGGTCGCACCGGCTATCTGATGCGCCAACACCTGGACGATGCTTTCGCCAAGAACCACTCGGCGGTACCAACCTATGCCATGGACTTGAGCCTGGCCGAGGCGCGGTTCCCTCGCGGCGTACGAATAGACAATGTGGCTACCCGTTATGAATACGTGCTGACCGCAACCTATGCGCTGAAAACCTTACCCGCTGGCGCCGTGGCGAAGCGCGGCCAGGTGCGGGTCGAGCTTACCTATGACAGCGCCGATCAGCCCTATGCCTCAATCTCGGCCCAACAGGACGCCCAGGACCGCGCCGCCGACGAGGCCGCCCGGCGGATCGAATTGGAGCTGGCCGTGTGGCTCGCCAATGGCGCGAAGGCCGCCTCGCCCCAGTGATCCTGAGCCGCCGCCCCGATATTGAGCGGTTCCTGTCAAAGCCTGACCCCGCCATTCGCGCTGCGCTGATCTATGGTCGCGACATGGGTGTGGTCCGTGATCGGGGCCGACAGCTGGCGGCGAAGGCGACGGCCAGCCCGGACGATCCGTTCGACGTTGCCATGTTGACCGAGCAGGACCTTGCCGATGACGCGGGGCGTCTGGAGGGCGAGCTCGCCGCGCAGTCATTGATGGGCGGGCGCCGGCTGGTTCGCCTGCGCTTGAGTGCTGAGAAGCCGGCGGTGGACAAACTCGCGGCGGAGGTGGCGGTTCGCCATGCCGCCGGAGAACTCAACCCCGACGCCTTCCTGTTGATCGAGGCGGGGAACCTCGGCCGGGAGTCGGCCCTCAGAAAGGCCTGCGAGAAGGCCCCAAGCGTGGCGACGATTCCTTGCTATGAGGACGAACCCGGCGACGTTGCACGGCTCGTCCGCGAGACCCTGGCGGCAGACAACCTATCCCTGACCTCGGATGGGCTCTCGACCTTTGTCCAGCGCATGCCCAAGGAGCGCGGCGTGGCGCGCCAAGAAATCGAGCGGCTCATTCTGTTTCTGGGCCCCGGGAGTGGACGCGCCGCAAGCCCGGCAGATCTGGAGCCCTTCCTGGGTGTAGAGCCCGAGGCTTCGCTATTCGACGCCGCGTCCGATGCGTTCGGCGGTCGATTGGGCGATGCGCAGGCGGGACTGCGGCGGGCAGCGCAGGAGGGCGAGAGTGGACCTGCCGCTGTGCGCGCCGTTGGCATGCACTTGGCCAAGTTGCGGCAAATTCTCACCTTAGTTAAAAGCGGCGCTGAGCCAGCAGAGGCCGCCAAAGTGGCCAAAGTATTCTGGAAACAGGAGCGTGAGATCCTGCGTCAGGTGCGCAGTTGGTCGCTGGCCGAGTTAGATCGGATTCAGCCAGAGGTGCTGGCCGCAGACCGCGCCTGCAAGACCGCGGGATCACCCGACCGGCTGCTGGCTGAGCGTCTGGCCCTAACGATAGCCAGTCGAGCCCGTCGACTCGGGCTTTAGGCCATCTCGCTTCGAAATCTGGGGTGACAGAACGTCCAACTGCTCTAGCTTTGGCCAGATAGCGCGCCGCGAGAGTGTGCAAGGCTGGGAGGCCGCAGATGTTGAGGACATTTCTGGTGGCGACCGCGCTCGTCTGCGTCGCCCAGACGGGGTGGGCCGCCGACCAAGCCCCGCGCGCGGTTACGACCTATAGAGCCCCCCAGAGCCCTGACGGCCACCCGAGCCTTGACGGTATCTGGAGCAATGCCTCGATCACGCGGCTGGAACGCAATCCGCGCTACGGGGCAGGCCTCAGCTTGAGCGAGGACGACGTTCGCCGGATTGAATCGAAGAACCAGAAGCTGATCGATCTGGGGAACAGGGCGACCGATCCAAACGCCAAGGTTACTGATCTACCGGCAGACTGCTCGGACGGTCGCGGCACCAACTGCAATTACAACGCCGCCTGGACAGATCCCGGGGCCGCGGTGATGCGGGTCGCCGGCCAGGGCCGAAATGGATTCATCACGACACCGCAGGACGGTCGTGTGCCGATGCGCAAAGACGTTGCGCAAGGCCCGACGGAGGGCCGCGCCCGCACGCCCGGCGCGGGGCCGAGTGATCACCCAGAAAGTCGCTCGCTTGGTGAGCGCTGTATCTTGTCGTTCGGGACCTCCTCGGGACCGGTGATGTCGCCGGGGCTCTACAACAACACCTACCAGTTCGTGCAGACCAAGGATCAGGTCGCCATTGTGGTTGAGATGGTTCACGACGCGCGGATCGTGCGGCTGAACGCAAAGCACCGCGCGGACGGCGTACGCACGTTCATGGGGGACAGCATCGGCTGGTGGGAGGGTCAGACCTTGGTTGTGGAGACCACCAACTTTCATGCCGAGCAAGTGTTCCGAGGTGCGTCAAGGAACCTGAAGGTCACGGAGCGCTTCACTCCTGTGTCAGGGAGCCGGATGCACTATGGGTTTTGGGTTGAGGATCCGACAGTGTTCAGCCAGCCCTGGGGCGGGGAATATGAATTCTCCCGACTGTCGGGGCGAATCTATGAGTATGCATGCCATGAAGGGAATTATGGCCTAGCCAATATCCTGTCAGGTGCGCGCGCGGAGGAACGATCAGGCATCAAGACAGCACCGACCAATATCGACCAGCACGCCGCATCAGACGAAGAAGGGGAAGAGAGCTGAGGGGCCGTTACCGGCGCATCAGGCGGCGGCAGAGGTCATCCAGTTGTTCCAGGCTAGCATAGCGGATACGCACCTCGCCGGTGCCGCCACGATCAGAGACGTCTACGTTCATGCCGAGAGCATCCTCGAGATCGACCTCAAGCGAGGCCGTATCAGCGTCTTTCGCGCGTCGCGGCCCTGAACTCTTCTTCGGTGCGGGCGTGCGGCCCCTGGCGAGGGCTTCGGCGTCGCGCACCGACAGCCCGCGGGCCACAATCATCGCGGTCAACGCTTCTGGGTCAGATGCGCTGAGGATCGCACGCGCGTGCCCGGCCGTGATCCGCCCGCTGCGCAGATGATCCTGGGCTGCTGGCGGAAGTTGAAGCAGGCGCAGGGTATTGGCGACATGGCTTCTGGACTTGCCGACCTTCTGAGCCGCCTCTTCCTGGGTGACCTGCTGGTTGCCCATCAGCGCGGCATAGGCCCGCGCCTCTTCCATCGCATTCAGATCTTCGCGCTGGATGTTCTCGATGATCGCGATCTCGAAGGCTTCGTCGTCGGCCAGCTTGCGCACCAGGGCCGGGAGATGGGTCAAGCCCGCCGCCTGCGCCGCACGCCAACGCCGCTCGCCAGCCACGATCTCATAGCCGTTGGGCTCACGCGGCGAAGGGCGAACGAGGATCGGCTGAAGAACGCCTTTGTTTCGGATGGACGCTTCCAGCTCCGCCAAATCCGTATCGCTGAACGACTGCCGCGGCTGCTCGGCGTTGCGATGGATCAGTTCGATCGGGATGTCGCGGACGCCATCAGCCGGCTCTACGGCGTGAGCGATCTCCTCCGCTTCCCCCAGCAAAGCGGACAGGCCGCGGCCCAGTCCTCTGCGGTTCTCTGCCATCCTAACTCACTTCCAGATTGAGTGTGCGCCGCTTACGTTCGCGCAGCACCACCTCACGCGCCAGCTTCAGATAGGCCTGACTGCCGGCGCATTTCAGATCATAAACCAGCGCGGGTTTTCCGAAGGACGGTGCCTCTGAAACCCGCACGTTTCGGGGGATCACGGTCTGGTAAACCGTATCGCCAAAGTGGCCACGCACGTCGCTGGAAACCTGGCCAGACAGGGCATTCCGCCTATCGTACATGGTCAAAACGATACCCTGGATTTCCAACTTTGGGTTGAGGCTGCCGCGCACTAGATCAATGGTCCGCATCAGTTGGCTGAGACCCTCGAGCGCGAAGAATTCGCACTGCAGCGGGACCAGCACCGCATCGGCAGCCGCCATGGCGTTCACGGTGAGCAGATTTAGCGACGGCGGACAGTCGATCAAGACGTAGCTGTAGGTTTTGCCATCTCGTAGAATCTCCAGCGCATCTCGAAGCTTGAATGAGCGGCGCGCCTGATGACCAAGCTCCAGTTCGACGCCGGAGAGATCTGGATCAGAGGGCGTGAGGTCCAGGCCCGGAACGCTGGTCTTCACGACGGCGTCGGTGATCGACTTCTCACCCATCAGCACATCATAGAGCGTGTGGCGACGCAGCGCGCGGCCGATACCCAGACCTGTCGAGGCATTGCCCTGGGGATCGCTGTCAATCAGCAGTACCCGTTCGCCGACCGCGGCGAGGGCTGTTCCCAGATTGATTGCGGTCGTGGTCTTGCCGACGCCGCCCTTCTGATTCGCGACCACCAGCACGCGCAGGTGGTCGGGTCGGTGCTTGGTGATCTCAGACGCGGCGGGCACGGCCGAGCCTCTTCACACGCACGATGCGCCCGCGCGGGTCGCTTAGCGACGGCACGACGTCGGCCTCGTACTCCCAATATTTGGCGGCTTCGGTCATATCCGACACGACATCTTGACCCTTGAGGAACAGGCCCGTCGCTCCCATCGCCAAGTATGACCGGCCATACCCCAATAGTCGATGCAGCGGCGCCAGCGCGCGGGCGGTGACGATATCGACGCCTAGGGTCAACGCCTCTGCCCGGACATTGTGGACGGTCGCGGGCAGGGCGAGATCCTCCACCACCGCGTCCAGAAACCGGCAACGCTTGGCCATGCTTTCTACAAGATGCATGTGAAAGCCCGGCTGATCCTTCTTCAGGATCGCCAGCACTAGGCCAGGAAGGCCAGCTCCCGCCCCAAGGTCTGCCCAGGTTAGCGCATCCGGTGCCAGCCGCAGCAGTTGGGCGGAATCCCAGGCGTGGCGGTTCCAGAAGTCTGGGAGGCTCGCGGGGCCGACCAGATTCATATTGGCATTCCAGGAGGTCAGCAGCTCGAGGAACCGTTCCAGATCCGCCATTTGGGCGGGTGATGCCTTGGTGGTCTTGGCGAAGCTGTTGGCGTCGGTGACGGCCACGTCAGGCTGCGCGGCGGCGGACGTGCGCCAGGAGCGCGGTCAGCGCACCCGGGGTTACGCCTTCGATCCGCCCCGCTTGGCCCAGGGTCAAGGGACGGACAAGTTTGAGCTTTTCGCGCACTTCGTTGGAAAGCCCGCCGACACCGGAATAGTCCAGGTCACCGGGCAGACGCAGATTCTCATCGCGCCGGAACGCTTCAGCGTCAGCAGTTTGCCGGTCCAGATAGCCGGAATAGGCCGCGTCAATCTCGATCTGCTCGCGGACGGTGGCCGGCCAGGTCGCGATCTGAGGCCAGAGTTGCGCCAGGTCGTCGAAGGCGATCGTCGGGTAGGCCAGCAGGTCCATGACATTCCGCCGCTGGCCGTCGGCCTTGACCGGCAGTCCAGCTTTGGCGGCAGCCGCGGGCGTCAGAGTGAGTGTGCGGGCCTCTGACCTCGCCCGTGACAAGGCATCCGCCTTGACCCCATAGGCTGAGGCACGCGAGGTTCCGACAATTCCTAGGGCCAGGCCTTTGGTCGTGAGGCGTTGATCGGCATTGTCGGCTCGGAGCGTCAAGCGGAACTCGGCCCGGCTTGTGAACATCCGGTAGGGCTCTGTCACACCCTTGGTCACCAAATCATCGATCAGGACGCCGATATAGGCTTCGTCGCGGGCGAATTGGGCCGCCTCGGCACCTGATGCCGCTCGAGCAGCGTTCAGGCCGGCGATCAGCCCTTGTACGCCCGCCTCCTCGTAACCCGTGGTGCCGTTGATCTGGCCCGCCAGATAGAGGCCCGGCAGGCTTTTGACTTCCAGAGTAGAATAGAGCTCGCGGGGGTCGACGTAGTCATACTCGATGGCATAGCCGTGCCGCTTCACGACCACCTGTTCCAACCCGACGATGGTCCGCAAGAAGAGGTCCTGCGTCTCTGCGGAGACGGATGTCGAGATACCGTTCGGATAGACTGTGGTGTCGTCTAGGCCTTCGGGCTCGAGGAAGATCTGATGGCTGGTCTTGTCGCCGAAGCGCACGACCTTGTCTTCTATGGACGGACAGTAGCGCGGCCCCTGCCCGGTCACGCGCCCGCCGTAGACGGCAGATTCGCCCAAGCGGTCGGCGATGATCTGGTGGGTGGCGGCGTTGGTGTAGGTGATGCCGCACTCGACCTGCGGCGTGGTGATCTTCTGGGTCAGGAATGAGAACGGAATCGGTTCAGCATCCGCCGCCTGCATCTCCAAACGATCCCAAGCTATGGTGGCGCCGTCTAGGCGGGCGGGCGTGCCGGTCTTGAGACGGCCCATCTTCAGACCCGAGGCGTAGAGGCGATTTGCAAGGCCGATGGCTGGCGCGTCGCCATGTCGTCCTGCGGGGGTGCGGATATCACCCTGATGGATCACGCCCTTCAGGAACGTGCCGGTTGTTAGGACGATGCGGGGTGCGAGATAGGTCGTGCCTTTGGCTCCGACGACGCCGGTGACACCCCTCGCCGTGACGATCAGATCTTCCACCGCTTCGGCGCGGATCGTCAGGTTCGGCGTTGCGGCAAGTTCGGCCTGCATAGCTTCTCTATAGAGCCGCCGGTCAATTTGACTGCGAGGACCGCGAACGGCGGCTCCCTTTGAACGGTTGAGCATTCGGAACTGGATGCCAGCCTGATCGGCCAAGCGACCCATCAATCCATCCAGGGCATCGATCTCCCGCACAAGATGGCCCTTGCCGAGCCCGCCGATGGCTGGATTGCAGCTCATCTCACCGATAGTCTCGAGTTTGTGCGTGAGCAGCAGGGTGCGCGCGCCGAAGCGCGCGGCCGCCGCGGCCGCCTCGCAACCGGCGTGCCCGCCGCCTATGACAATCACATCCCAGGTCATCAAGTTGCTGCTATAGGCGAAGGCGACCTCAAGGTCACGATGTCCTGCGCTAAAGCGTCCGGCCAGCGCTGAACGTCGCCCTCGACATCAGGCCCTCGGCGGGCAGCTTGAAAACCCGCCGGAGCGAGACGCCTGCCGCGTAGCCCGCCCCAGCGATAGGAACCAGCGCTCCAATCAAACCATAGAAGCCAATCTGTGATTCTGGGGTCACACTCCTGCCGATACCGGGGATGACACCGAACGAGAGCAGCATCCCAATGCCGAACAGTAGGCCGATCTCGATGATCGCGCCCCGCACGGCGCCGGTCCTACCCAGCACGAAACCTAGCGCCACATGGGGGAGGAAAAGTATGGCGAGGACGACGAAAATCATGAGCGGGCCTGTTTCACGTGAAACACCTACTTGCCGATGCAGAAGGTGGAGAAGATGCGACCTAGCACCTGTTCCGGATCAATGCGCCCGGTGATGCGGTCCAGGGCTCGCGCAGCCAACCGGACATCCTCGGCCGCAAGTTCCAGATGCTGATCGTGCTGTAGCGCCTGGCGCAGTCGCTCTGACGCTTCGGTCAGCAGCTCTTGGTGGCGCTGCCGTGTCGCTGCGGGGGGCTCGTCGGCCCCAAGGGCCATAATCACCGTTTCGGTGAGCGTCCGCTCCAGCCATCCCATGTCGTTGGGGCTACGGGGCGTGAAGGGCTCGCCGCGCAGGTCGCTAACGCTTTCACCCAGGTCCCGCTTGGTCAGCAGGATGAGATCGCCAGCGCGCATGGACGGCGGAGGCACGGGTCGAGCCTCGTCTCGACCGTCCACGAGCCACACCCGCAAATCGGCGCTCCAACCCCACGCTTGCGCGCGGCGGACACCTTCGGCCTCAATTTCATCCTCGGTGTCACGTAGGCCCGCCGTGTCCGCGACAATGACCTTGTAGCCCCCCAGTACGAGGGTGACCTCGATGATGTCGCGGGTCGTCCCGGGTGCCGCATTGACGATGGCCGCGTCTCGCCGCGCCAGGGCGTTCAACAGGGTGCTCTTGCCGGCGTTGGGTGCGCCCAGCAAGGCGATGCGGTAACCCTCGCGCACCCGCGCACCGCGCTCGGCGTCCGTTGCGGCGATCTCTATTTCTGCAACGAGGCCCTCCAGAACTGGGCGGGCTCGTGCCACGACATCGGCCGGCACGTCCTCGTCGGGAAAGTCGACGGCGGCCTCCAACAGAGCCAGGGCCTCGATCAACCCTCCCGTCCAGCGAGTCTGGATGCCTGAGAGCCGGCCGCCAAGCTGCTCGAGGGCTTGTCTGCGCTGAGCCTCGGTCTCGGCATCGATAAGGTCAGCGACGCCTTCGGCTTGGGCCAGGTCCAGCTTGCCGTTCTGGAAGGCTCGGCGCGTGAACTCGCCTGGCTCAGCAAGCCGTAGCCCCAGCGCTTTAAGGGCCTCCAGCAAGGCCCCGACGACGGCGGGCCCGCCATGGACCTGCAACTCTGCTACGTCCTCGCCGGTATAACTGTCCGGAGCCGCAAACAGCAGAACCAGCGCCTGATCAATGACGGCACCATCAGCCTTCCGCAGGGTCCTAAGGCTCGCCCGGCGCGTCGGTGGCAGCTGACCCGCAAGCGCGCGCACGGCTACCTTGGTTCCTGCGCCCGAAACTCGGACCACCGCCACGGCCGCGCGGCCCGATGCCGTAGCCGCAGCAAAGATCGTATCCGTCATCGGTAGAGCGTCATTTCTTGGTGGCGTTGGCCAATCCCATTTCCATCATCTTGCGAAACTGATCCTGCGCACCCGTGCCAAAAGCCATCCAGTTCTTCATGAAATCCTGCGGGTCCAGCAGGCCTACGTTGGCATCCACTCGCTTGGTCATCTCCGAGACCAGGTGGTCATTCAAAGCGCTCACGTCGGGCAGCCCCATGAAGCGTCGGGCCTCTTCCGGCGTGCAATCGACTTCAATCGTCATCT
Organism: Alphaproteobacteria bacterium; assembly: GCA_043743295.1. Classification (GTDB taxonomy): domain Bacteria; phylum Pseudomonadota; class Alphaproteobacteria; order Caulobacterales; family Caulobacteraceae; genus Phenylobacterium. The sequence goes on from JAYTWT010000530.1 coordinate 21,376, forward strand.
TCATGATGTCCGCCTTTTAGATGAACGGGGACCTCTGGTCGGCACCCCTCTTTGTGAGCTAGTAGCGCGGGGCGGCTCAAAGCGTAAGGGGCCGAGCATTCTCCGCCAGCCTGCACCGAGAGGATAAACGTCCAATGCGAGCGATCCGCTTTGACAACACCGGCGGCCCCGAGGTCCTGCAGGCCATTGAGATCGAGATGCCGGTACCCAAGCCCGGCCAAGTCCGCGTGCGCCATGAGGCGATCGGGATCAACTTTATCGACACCTACCACCGCACGGGCCTCTATCCAGTGAAGCTACCCTGCATTCCGGGCGGCGAGGCCGCCGGGATCGTGGACGCAGTCGGCGAGGGTGTCACCCGGCTGAAGCTAGGCGACAGGGTCGCCTATTCCGGTGGATTCGGCGCCTATGCTGAGGCCAACGTTGTGCAAGCGGACCGCGCTGTGAAAATTCCCGACGGGGTCGAGACCCGCATCGCTGCGGCGGTGCTGTTGAAAGGTATGACCACCGAGGCCTTTATCCGTCGCACGTATGCCGTCAAGGCCGGCGACATTGTGCTGGTCCATGCGGCGGTCGGCGGCGTCGGCCAGATCATGACCCAGTGGTTGAAAGTGCTCGGCGCAACCGTGATCGCGACTGTCGGCTCGCCTGAAAAGGCGGACGTGGCCCGCGCGTTGGGTGCCGACCATGTGATCCTCTATCGCGAACAGGATGTGGCCGCCGAAGTGCGCCGCATCACCGGTGGGGCCGGCGTACCGGTGGCCTATGACTCCGTGGGTAAGGATACGTTTGAGGGCACCCTGGGTAGCTTAGCAGGGCGGGGGCTTTTCGTGAGCTTCGGCAACGCCTCGGGCCCGGTCCCCCCCTTCGCTCCGGCTCGGCTAGCAGGCGGTGGTTCGCTGTATCTCACTCGACCGACGTTGTTCGATTACATCGTCACCACCGAGGAGTTGGACAAGAGTGCGGGCCTGTTGTTCGGCTTGATTGCTTCCGGGCAAATCAAGGTCGAGATCGGTCAAACCTTTGGTCTGGCTGATGCGCGCAAGGCGCATGAAGCGCTGGAGAACCGAGCGACAGTCGGCGCGAGCTTATTGATCCCGTAAGTTCGCGGCGCTCGGCGTAGCGACGGTGCCGTCCCCTCCACCACTTCACCATCTCCCCGTCCCCCGAAGTGTGCCCTTCGGGGGAGGAACTGGGCATCGACACTGCGTTCCTCACCTGCATTCGCGAGGGAGGGGGAAACCAAAGGGGTGGAGGGGGCGGCACAAACGCAATGTCCCATAGTTGTGTTTCACGTGAAACACCCACCCTCAGGTAGGAATTAGCCCTACGAGGTCAGACCGCGTAGGCCCGCTGATAGGCTGGTCGGGCTTTGAGGCGCTCGTGATAGGCCGCGACGTCAGGCACAATGAGGTCGCCGACCCCGAACAGCTGAGCCAAACCCAGGACGTAACCGACGGAGATGTCGGCCAAGGTGAAGGTCTCACCAGCAAGCCACGGGCGGCCATCTTTCAGGGCGTGCGACAGCACCGCTTGGCGTTGGACAAAGGCCTCGCGGCCCATCGCGATCGGCTTCTCAAGCTCGGGTCCAAATCTTCGCGTCCAGGTGAGCGGCGGAGCAAGCGTGCCCTCGCCGAAGGCCAAGTACTGGAGATAGTCGGTGTACCCTTTATCGTCGGGACCCAGAATGAGCCCGCCGCCGTGTTTGCGGACCACATACTCGCAGATCGCCAAGCTCTCGATCATCGTCACATCGCCATCCACCATAGCTGGCAAGGCGCCGGCCGGACTGAGCTCGAGGAACTCCGGGTGCTTCTCGCGCACCGGCATGGCTGTAACCTTGACCTCGTACGGCGCGCCGATTTCCTCGCAGGCCCAGATAACCCGACGCGAGCGCGCGCCGCCGAAGCCGTAGATGGTGATCATGGCGTCCCCTTCCCGAAACCCCTTAGGTGTTCATCGACTGGAAGAATTCGTCGTTATTCTTCGCGCTGCGCAGCTTGTCGAGTAGGAACTCGATAGCGTCCTGCGCCCCCATCGGGCTGAGGATCCGCCGCAGAATATAGGTCTTCTGCAGCTGGTCCTTCGGTGTGATCAGCTCGTCCTTGCGGGTGCCGGACTTCAGCACGTCGATAGCCGGATAAATCCGCTTGTCAGCAACCTTACGGTCCAGGACGATTTCCGAGTTACCGGTGCCCTTGAACTCTTCGAAAATCACTTCGTCCATTCGACTTCCGGTGTCGATCAGGGCGGTGGCGATGATGGTCAGCGAGCCGCCTTCTTCGATGTTCCGTGCCGCGCCGAAGAACCGCTTGGGGCGCTGCAGCGCATTGGCATCAACACCGCCGGTCAACACCTTGCCCGAGGACGGCACCACGGTGTTGTAGGCACGGCCGAGGCGGGTGACCGAGTCTAGCAGGATCACCACGTCGCGTTTGTGTTCGACCAGTCGCTTTGCCTTTTCGATAACCATTTCAGCAACTTGTACGTGGCGGGTCGCCGGCTCGTCGAAGGTCGAGGAGATCACTTCGCCCTTCACAGTGCGCTGCATGTCGGTGACTTCTTCCGGCCGCTCATCGATCAGCAGAACAATCAGATAACACTCGGGGTGGTTGGTCTCGATGGACTTGGCGATGTTCTGCAGCATCACTGTCTTGCCGACCCGCGGCGGTGAGGTGATCAGGCAGCGCTGACCCTTACCCAAAGGCGCGACGATATCGATCACCCGGCCGGAGCGATCCTTCAGGGTCGGGTCTTCAATTTCCATTTTCAGCCGCTGATCCGGATAAAGCGGCGTCAGGTTGTCGAACAGCACCTTGTGGCGGACCGCGTCAGGGCTTTCGAAATTGGTAAGGTCCACCTTCACCAACGCAAAGTAGCGCTCGCCTTCGCGTGGCGCGCGGACCTCTCCGTCTACGGTGTCACCGGTCCGCAGGCCGAATTTTCGGATCTGTGACGGGCTGACGTAGATGTCATCAGGGCCGGGCAAATAGTTGGCCTCTGGCGAGCGTAGGAAGCCGAAGCCGTCCTGAACCACTTCTAAGGTCCCGGAGCCGGAGATACCGACACCCTCTTCCGCCAGGACCTTGAGGATTGCGAACATCATGTCCTGCTTACGCATGGAGTTCGCGGACTCGATTTCCAGCTGTTCGGCAAAGGCCAACAGGTCGACCGGCGGTTTATCCTTCAGCTCCTGTAGGCTCATGCGGGTCAGGCCCATGGCTGCGACGGCCTTGGACGCCTCGCTAGGCTCGTCCATTTCAGCATCAGGCACCATCACTGCGATGGCGGTTTCGGACTGGGGTGCCAGAACTTCGGCTTCGGTGTTCTGTTCTTCGGTATTGTCTTCGGACATTGTTTTCACTTGAAAAATCGACCGCGCACGAACAAGGTCCGGGCGCGAGCGGGTCGGGATGGGAGCGCTCGTCGAAGCGCTGATGTGTACGTTCGTTGATTTCCGACCGGATCGCGATGGCGCGGGGTCAGCAAGAGGCGGGGCGCACCAAGCGATGCGTGACTGAGCGGAACCACATCGCTACAGCGAGGTCAAGGTTTCGTCAGCGCGCGCCGAACTGCAAGGTCACCGCCAGCACCATCACGACGGCGGCCAGAAACGGCAGTTCATTGGTGGCACGCCAGAATTTGCCGGTCTTGGAGCGGTCGCCTGCCGCCAGTTTCTTGCGGGCACCGGCGAGGAAGCCGTGCCAAGCCGACAGAAAAATCACCCCGGCCAGTTTCACCAGCATCCAGGGCTGAGCCAGGAAGACCCATCCTTCCTTCGCCGCGTAGACATGCCAGAGGATGAGGCTGACGCCGAGAATCCAGGTGATCACCATTGCCGGATTGAGGATAATCCGCAGCAATTTGCGCTCCCAGACCTGGAAATGTGCGTCGAACTCCGTTCCTGGAGGGGCGGTCTCTGTGTGGTAGGCGAAGAGACGCGGCAGATACATCATCCCCGACATCCATGCGATTACCGCTATGATATGCAAGCCGCGTAGCAGGTCATAGGTGTTCATGCTTCAGCTCCCCTGCAGGCGCATTGACCGAAGTCCGCAGGGCACCGCCAGTCGCCATGCGGCGCAGTGCCGCCACGTGTCAGCGCTGCCTCGACCGCGTTTGCGAGTTCAGCAATGAAGCTGGCCCCCACGCCGGGCGTCCGGGCGCGCAGGTAGGGCGTGACGCCCAAACCAGCGGCGAGTTCGGCGTATTCATGATCCAACTCAACCAGCGTCTCGACGTGCTCAGAGACGAAGGCGATCGGCGAGATCAAGACCCCTTTGCCATCCGCGCTCGCGCGCTTGATCGCATCTTCGGTCGGTGGACCGATCCAGACCAAGCGGCCCACCCGGCTCTGGAAACAGACATCCCAGTCGGCAAGCTCCGGGAGTTTCGCCGCGATGGCCGCCGCGGTCGCGCGAATCTGGGCCTCGTAAGGGTCGCCGCGGTCAATGACCTGTTGGGGAAGACCGTGGGCGGAGAACAGCAAGCGGATATTCTTAGGCTGACCCGCAGCCGTCCAAGTCTTGCGGATCTCGTCGGCATAGGCGTCGGTTACCCCC
>JAYTWT010000531.1:0-2909 GCA_043743295.1 Alphaproteobacteria bacterium
CAGCAGTAGCGGTTCCCACTGGGCGGGATTAGGTTCAACTCAAATGCCGACCCTCCCGGACATCCCGCACGATTCGAAACTGGCGCGACTGTTCAAGCATCCGCGCGCTCAGGCCGAGACCATCTGGTACTCGGTGCCGGGTGGCCAGAAGCTGTTCGGACAGGGCGATGCATCCGACCAACTGTTCATCCTGCGCACCGGGCGCCTGGGGGCGTTTCGTCGCGAGGAGGGCCAAGAGGCTCAGTTCCTGGGGGTCATCCGCCCCGGGGAGCCAGCTGGCGAAATGGCTCTGATCGCTGGGACGCCGCATTCGGCCGATGTCTATGCCCTGCGCGACTCCGAAGTCTTGTGCGTGCCGAAAGACGTGTTTCTCGAGGCCTGCGAGTCCGATGCCGCAGTGATGACCGAGTTAGCCAAGCTGATGATCCTGCGCACCCGCCAGACGGCGCGGCGCGGGCCAGTGGGTGACCCGACCGTATTCGGCTTTGTGGCGGTCGGCCGTCCGGGGCTAATCCGGCCGACGGTAGAACGGCTGGAGCGCGAGATCGCGGCCCTCGGCTATGAAGTCACTACGGTGGGCTCTGAGGCGGCCACGGCCCCCACGGAGTGGTTCTCCGAGGTGGAGCGGGTCCATGACTATGTGCTCTATGTCGCCGAGCGCGAAGAGACTGCCTGGATCCCTTTCGTGCCGCGCCAAGTGGACCGGCTGTTCCAGGTGGCGCGGGGCGATCGTCCGCCGCAGGTGACCGGCTGTCCGCCTGGGTCGAAAGCCCTGCAGGACCAAGGGTTGGTCGATCTGCTGCTGTTGCAGCCTGCTGATTTGGAGCGGCCACAGGGCACCGAGGCCTGGCTGGATGCGACGGCTGCCGGGCGCATTTTTCACCTGCGGCGCGGGCACGCCATGGACTTAGCCCGGATCGCCAGGACCCTGACCGGGCAATCGGTCGGGCTGGTGCTGTCCGGCGGCGGCGCGCGCGCCTATGCCCACGTGGGTGCGATCAAGGCGCTGAGAGACCGCGGCGTGCCCATCGACTTTGTCGGCGGCTCGTCCATGGGGGCCATCGTCGGCGCAGGACTGGCCATGGGCTGGACCCAGGACGAGATGGATCGACGCCTGCACGAGGCGTTTGTCGACACCAGCCCCCTGGACGACATCGCCCTGCCCCTGTTGGCCATGACCCACGGCGTTAAGGTGACCGAGCGGCTGCACACCCACTTTGGCGAAACCCACATCGCCGACCTGTGGTTACCGTTCTTCTGTCTGTCGTCGAACCTAACCACCGGGACCTATCAGCTGCACCGCCGGGGCTCGTTGCGTCACGCTCTGCGCGCCTCCATCGCTCTGCCGGGCGTAATGCCCCCGGCCACCGACGGCCAGAACGTACTGGTGGACGGCGCGGTGATGAAGAATTTCCCGGCCGACATCATGCGGGCGGCCCAGGCGGGGCCTATTGTCGGCGTGGACGTCACCACCTCGCGCAGCATCACCGCGATGGACGTGGCCCGACCATCATCCGTGTGGCGCTGGATCTGGTCAGGACAGTGGCGGATGGGGCCGCCGATCGTGTCCTTGCTCATGCGCGCCGCGACGGTGTCCACAGGCCGGGATTTGGCCGCCGCGCGCGAGGCGACCGACGTGCTCATTCAGCCCGACGTGTCCGATATCGAAATCCGCGACTGGGGCGCCTATGACGAAGCCGTGGAGGCCGGGTACCGGGCCACGTTGACCGCTCTGGACAAGCTGTCGCGGCCGGTCAGCGAGATGCGCCGCCGCCTCAGCCACCGCGATGAGGCCGCCGCCGCTGCGGGCGGCATTGCCGCTTCGTTCATGCACACCACGCCCGCGGGAATGGAATGAGGCCGTATGGATTGAGGCTTGGCAAGCGCCAGCGAAGCGTGCCCATACTCTGAACGTGTTCAACATCTGAAAGGAGGTGACCCAGTGTCTCATAGAAAAGGCCGCAAGGCTGTGACCGTGACCTGGACCTCCGCATGTGAGGTCTGCGCCTAGCTTTCACCGGCAAGGTCGCGAACCGCTCAGCGGTCAGACTATGGAAGGGCCGTTCCCGCAAGGGAGCGGCCCTTCGCTATTTGGGGGGTGTTGGGGCGGCGGGGCTGCCTTCGTACCGCAATGGGATGCGAATTGTGCCGCCGACCACGGGCAAGCCGTCTTCACTCCACGTGGTCAGTCGAAAGCCTGGGACCAGTCTGAGGGCAGCCGCGCCGACGCCAAGGCCCTCTGGGCTCTCAGACGCCACTGTACACCCGCTAACGCCGCCGCCCTGCTCGACGTTGCAAACCAGTGCCGCGCGCGCCGTGCCCTGGATATTGATCCCAGCGAAGGCGGTGGTCATGGCTTCGCTGGTTGGGAGCGACGCCCATTTGGGTTTGCCAATCACCGGCGTCCCAGGGGCCAGCGTCGAGGGGTCGAACGTCACCGGCAGGTGGACCGAAATATCACGCGTCGCCTTTCGATCTGCATCTGTTGTGACAGCAAACCGAAACTGCCGAGCCAACACCTTGGCAGCGACATCGAAGCCCTTGCCCGCGGGCTGTGCATCGGCAAGCTGGCAGTTCTTAAGACGCCCATCTTCCCCCAGGCCGCATGAGAGCGTAGCCCGTCCGCCGAGGCCAGCTTCGCGAGCCTTTGCGGGATAGGCAAGGGCCAGAGCGGCGTAGCTCGGTGCCTCCACCCACGGGAGAGCCGCTGAAACCACCCGGCGCGTTCCCAGCATTGAACCCATGCCGCCAGCTGGCAATATGAAGTTGATTGGTAGACGCGCAGTGCTCTCTACCGGCACTCCGTCAAGCGTCGCAGGCTTCATCATGAACTGGGGCGTCAGCGCAATCGCCGCCCCACCAAAACCCATGTTGGCGGGTGACTCCGAAATCACAGTGCAGTCCTTGAG
>JAYTWT010000532.1:0-2704 GCA_043743295.1 Alphaproteobacteria bacterium
CGCGCCGATCATTCTCGAAGTACCGCCTGTGGCCGAAGGTCTCAATCCGTCTGGGCCTGATGCGGAAACCGTGACGTTGCACATCCCGCGCGAGATGCCTCATGTCTATTCCGAGTGTGCCAACATCTGGAACCCGATCCACACCGAACGTCGCGAAGCTCTGGCTGCTGGACTGCCTGACATCATCCTGCATGGCACCGCGACATGGGCTGTTGCCGGGCTGGTGGTCCTGCGGCGCTACGGGAACAGCAAAGCCACTTCGCTCCGCCGCATGACCGGTCGCTTCTCAGGCGTGGTCATACCGGGCGAGGATATTGTCGTCCGCCACCAGGCGGGGCCTGATGGGGTCGTAAACTTCGAAGTACGCACCTCGTCAGGTACACCGGCAATCAGCCAGGGGGCGTGCTGGCTGCGTTGATAAGCACCAGCCGTCAGGCTGCTGCCGCCAAGCGGCTGGCCTGATCGATCGCCCGTTTGGCGTCCAGCTCGGTGGCCTCGAAGGCCCCGCCGATCAGCTTGGCCTCGACGCCGCGCACGATCAGGTCGTCGTAAAGACCCCGCAGTGGCAGTTGGCCGGCGCAGACAATGACCGTGTCGACATCGAACAGGCACGGCTCGCCGCCGACAAGGGTGTGCAGACCTTGGTCGTCGATCTTCAGATACTCCACGCCACCGACCATCTTCACACCGCGTCGCACCAAGCTGAGCCGATGGGTCCAGCCCGTGGTCTTGCCCAGCGCGCGGCCCAGAGCATCGGTCTTGCGTTGAAGCAAAGTGACCTGGCGCCCGGACGTGGCGACCCGGGGCGTAACGCCGGTGACGCCACCGCGCGGGTGGTTGACGAAATCGATGCCCCACTCCGCGGCAAAAACGCCGATGTCCATCGCGGCTGAGGTGCCCGCATGGGTGATGAGCTCAGCCACATCAAAGCCGATCCCGCCCGCGCCCATGATTGCAACCTTTTGGCCGACTTCGCGACGACCAAGGATCGCGTCGATGTAGCCGACCGCTTTGGGGTGATTGATGCCGGGCAGTTCCGGTACGCGCGGGGCGATGCCAGTGGCCACCACCACCTCATCGAAACGACCGGTCGTCAGATCTTCAGCATTGACGCGCTGGCCCAGCCGCAGGTCGATACCCAGAACCTCGATCATGCGCCGGTAGTAGCGCAAGGTTTCCTCGAACTCTTCCTTGCCGGGGATGCGTCGCGCTAGGTTAAACTGCCCGCCGATCTCGGTGCCCGACTCGAACAGCGTCACCTCGTGGCCGCGCTGGGCGGCGACTGTTGCATAGGCCAGGCCCGCAGGTCCTGCCCCCACCACCGCCAGCCGCTTGCGATGCTTGGTCGGCTGGTAGTCCAATTCCGTCTCGTGACAGGCGCGCGGATTGACCAGGCAACTGACCATCTTGCCGGTGAAGGTATGGTCCAGGCAGGCTTGGTTACAGGCGATGCAGGTGTTGATCTCGTCTTCACGCCCTTCGGCGGCTTTGTTGACGAGCTCCGGGTCCGCCAGCATTGGACGAGCCATGGATACAAGGTCGGCATCGCCCCGCGCGAGGACCTGTTCGGCGACGTGCGGCATGTTGATCCGGTTGGAGGTGATCACCGGCACCGACAGCAGCTTGCGCAGCCGCCCGGTCACTTGGGTGAATGCGGCACGGGGCACCATGGTCGCGATGGTCGGCACTTGGGCTTCATGCCAGCAGAAGTGGGTGCTGATGATCGACGCGCCTGCGGCCTCGACCGCCTTGGCTAAGGTCGCCACCTCCTCCCACGCCATGCCGCCTTCCAGCATATCCATGGCGGCGATGCGGAAGATGACGATGTAGTCCGGTCCAACCGCCGCGCGTACCCGGCGGATCACCTCCACGGGAAAGCGCATCCGATTCTCGAAACTACCACCCCAGCGGTCGGTGCGCTGATTGGTTTTCTCTACCAGGAAGGTCGACAACAGATACCCGGCCGATCCGATGACCTCGACGCCGTCATAGCCGGCACTTTTGGCCAAGGCGGCGCAGTTGGCGAAGTCGGCCAGCTGCTTCTCGATGCCAGCCTCATCCAGTTCATTGGGCGTGTAGCGACCGATGCGCGAACGAATGGGTGAGGGCGCGACGCAGGACGGCGTCCCGGCAAGAGGGCCTGTATGCAGGATTTGCATGCAGATCTTGACGTCCGGAGCGGCGGCGTGGACGGCCTCGGTGATGACGCGGTGCCCGGCTGCAGCCTGTGGTGTGTTCAGTGCGCCGCCGCCTCCGGCCTCGAGATTGGGCGGGATGCCGCCGGTGATAATCATCCCGACGCCGCCCCGCGCCCGCTCCGCGAAGAACGCGGCTTGGCGCTCAAAGCCGCCCGGCACATCCTCCAGACCGGTGTGCATCGAGCCCATGATCACACGGTTTTTCAGCTGGACGGCGCCCAGGTCGAGGCCTGAGAACAACAGGGGGTAACGGTCTTTGCCGGACATGTCTCAACGCTTTCAACGATAGCTTTGAGAATTAGCCTAGGCCCGACGCCGCCGCGTAAAGCGAGCGCTAATCGAAGGCGTGATGGCGACGTGGGCGTCGTATCCAGCTGAACGCGTCCAACCCGCAAGGCCCCATCGACAGCCTGCCTCAATCGGACCATGAGAGGCTGGCATCCAGGGATGCGAAGGATCTCCGAGAGCGGGGGTATTTGGAGGCGAAAGTCGGATGACCAGGCGGG
>JAYTWT010000533.1:0-2406 GCA_043743295.1 Alphaproteobacteria bacterium
GATCCTTCGAGGAATTTGGTAAGGTCCCGAAGACGCTGCTCAGGGTCGAGGTGCGTGAGGCCTATCTGCATTGTCCAAAAGCTTTGATGCGCGCGGACCTGTGGGGAGATACGCACCGCATCGACCGCGCGACCCTGCCCTCGCTGGCCGAGATGGTCAGCGATCAGATCGGCTTACCGAAGCCGGACACCACGCAGACTGAGGATGTCGGCAGGTTGCGGGAAACGCTTTAGGCTCGCCGCCGTTTGCTCGCCACAGTCTGTGGTGTAGATAGCGACAGCACGCGGGGGCGCGCGCGTCGGTTTCTAAGGTGGTGGTGTCCTTGCTACGAAATTCTTCCAAAACGGTCGTGATTGCCGTGATGTGCGCCCTGGCGCTGTCGGCGTGCGCCAGCAACAAGAAAGACAAGGCGCGGCTCGCCTATGAGGAGCGCCCCGTCGAGCTGCTCTATTCGACCGGTGCGGACCGCCTGGATCGCCGACAGTGGGGTCAGGCCGTCGGCTATTTCCAAGAGGTGGAGCGCCAGCACCCCTATTCAGAATGGTCGCGCCGATCGATCCTGATGCAGGCCTATGCGCACTACCAGGGCAATGACTACACCGAGGCGGTGGCAGACGCCGACCGGTTCATCCAGCTCTATCCCGGTAACGCCACGGCCGCCTATGCCCACTATCTGAAGTCGATTTGTTATTTCGAACAGATCGTTGACGTGAACCGGGATCAGGCGGCGACTGGCCAAGCGCTGAACAGTTTGCGCGATGTTGTGCAGCGCTATCCGCGCTCAGAATACGCCGCCGATGCACGGTTGAAGATCGATATGGTCAACGACCAGCTGGCCGGTAAAGAGATGACCATTGGCCGTTGGTACCTGCGTCAGGGCGACACGCTGGCGGCGACCAACCGGTTCAAGTCGGTGATTGACCGCTACCAGACCACAACTCATACGCCCGAGGCGCTCTATCGGTTGGTCGAGGCCTACCTTACCCTCGGCCTGTTGGAAGAGGCTAAGCGCAACGGCGCGGTGTTGGGCTTCAACTATCCGGGGGATCCCTGGTACGGTGATGCCTACAAGCTGTTGACCAGCAAGGGCTTGCGCCCAGCCGTGGTGCCCAAGTCTGGCGGCGGTCTCCTGCGTATTCCGTTCATGCGCGACAAGGACAAGACCGTCAGCCCGCCGGAGGCCAGCGACGCCAACGTGGTCGTTGAAGCCAGCAAGACGGCAGAAAAGAAATCGATCTTCAAGATGCCATTCGGCAAGAAGGACAAGGGCATGCTGCCTGAGTCCGCTGAGCCCAAGACCTAAGCATTTGGCATCGGTTAAGGGTGGAGAGAACAAAACCTGTCCGCCCTCTTCATTCTTGAGTGATTCCGTACGATCCTACGCGGCATGTTGATCGGACTTCAGATCCGCGATGTGGTGTTGATTGAGGCCTTAGACCTATCCATCGGTCCGGGCCTGACGGCGCTGACGGGCGAGACCGGCGCGGGGAAGTCGATCATCCTTGACGCCCTGGGCTTGGCCACGGGTGCGCGCGCAGATGCGGGCCTGGTACGCCGGGGCACCTCGCAGGCGGTGGTGACCGCAGCCTTCGCACCGGCACCGACCCACCCCGTTTGGGATTTCCTGGACGACAGAGGCTTGGCCTATGGCCGCGACGAGGACTTGGTGCTTCGTCGTATGCTAAGCGCCGATGGTCGCAGCCGCGCGTTCGTCAATGACCAGGCCAGCAGCGTCGGCGTGCTGAGGGACCTCGGAGACCTGTTGCTGGAGGTCCACGGCCAGCACGAGACCGTCGGTTTGCTGGACGCCCGCACCCATCGTCCGTTGCTGGACGCCTACGGAGACTTGGACCTGCCGGCTGCGCGCGTCGGGACGGCATGGCGAGCCTGGCGCGAGGCGCGGACGCGGGTCGAGGCGCTGGATGCCGACGCGACGCGCGCGTTGGCCGAAACCGAGGAACTGACCCTGCGGTTGTCTGAGCTGGATCGCCTCGATCCGCGCTCCGGCGAGGAGACAGCTCTGGCAGAAGAGCGTGCGATCCTCGGCGCGTCGGAAAAGGCGCTGGCAGATATCAAAGCCGCACGCGGCGTACTTGATGGTCTCAGTGGCAAGGTGGTCAACGCCATCCGGGCGCTGGAGCGGGCGCGCGAGCGCGCCATCACGGCAGGGGCTGGAACGGAAGGCGAGGCGGTGCTGCGTATCGTGGCGGCTTCGGAGGCGCTCAACCGCGTGCTGATCGAGGCAGATGAGGCCGAGACAGCGATCAACGCCGCGGCCTATGCCTTCGACTTCGAGCCTGATCGGCTGGAGAAGACCGAGGAACGCTTGTTCGAGTTGCGGGGCCTGGCACGGAAGCTATCGGTGAGCGTCGAGGCCCTGCCGGAGCTGCGTCTACGGATCGCCGC
>JAYTWT010000534.1:0-10127 GCA_043743295.1 Alphaproteobacteria bacterium
TGTGCGCCTAACCGTGGGCGACAAATTCATGGGGTCAGGCTGGTTCCGGTTTGGACCCGACTTTGTTGAGTGCGAATCTTATGGGCTCTCGATCGGGCGACTGTCACAGCGGGTACCGCTGGACGGTGCCATCGACGGCATGGGTACGCACCCGGTGGTGGCGGACGGCTACCTCTTGAGCCTGCCGAAGTTTGAGATCGGCAAGGTGCGCAATATCCGGGTGATGCTGCCCTCGCCTGACCACCGCGGGGCCACACCGCCAATGATCTCCGAGGTCAACATCGGCGCGGTGTTCCTGGGCGTCGAAACCATCACGGTGAAGGCTGGAACGTTCCGATCTCGCCACTTCCAATTCGTCGATGATGGCTCCAGCGGCATGGCTGGCGCACACCCGCCCTATGACGTCTGGATCACCGACGACGAGGATGGCGTCATGCTGCAAGGCGGCGTCGGCGGCTATATGCAAACCTGGTACGAACTGACGGAGCTTCAGCGCGACTAGGTCTTCACAGTCGCACCACACATCGAAACCCGATGTGGCTGGTGGAGGTATCGATCATCTGGGGATGCCGCGCGGCAGGGCGGTACCGCTGGCAGTAGTTCTCCGCACAGAGGTGCGAGCCGCCTTTGATCACCTTGCGCGGGATCGGGGTGTGCGGCATGGCCGGATCGAGGCTACGCTCACGGCTGGCACCGGTCGGGATGCGCGGTGCACAGCAGGGATTCTGAGACGCCGGATCGTCCGCCCACGCACCGTACCAATCGCAGGTCCACTCCCAGACATTGCCGATCAAATCGGAGAGGCCAAAGCCGTTCGGCGGAAACGCGCGGACCGGAGAGGTGCGCTCCCAGCCGTCCAGCTTCAGGTTCTGACGGGGGAACTCGCCCTGCCAGTAATTGGCAAGCATTCGGCCTTCCGGGGCCAGCTGGTCACCCCACGCAAACTCCACGCCCTCAAGCCCGCCGCGGGCCGCGAACTCCCACTCGGCCTCGGTCGGCAGCGCCTTGCCCGCCCAAGCGGCATAGGCTTCGGCATCGGGATAGGCGACCTGGACCACAGGATGGTCGTCTTGCGCACGCGGCCCATGTACGCCCAAGGGCCGCCGCCACGTCGCGCCGAACTTGAAGTCCCACCACGCGTTGGCGTCGTTCAACGGGACCGGCCTGTTCGGCGGCGAAAACACCAGCGACCCGGCGCGGGCCATGTGCTTGGGCATCCCCGGATAGTCTTTGGGGTCGGGCGCGATCTCGGCGACGGTCTTGTACTTGGTGGCGTCGACGAAGGCGGCGAACTGGAGATTGGTGACCGGCGTCTCGTCGATCCAGAACGGCTCGACGGCCGCGCTCCGGGCGGGCCGTTCTTCCGGATAGAACCGGTCGGAGCCCATGGTGAATACCCCGCCCGCGAGGTGCACCATGCTTTCGGTCTTCATCGGGGTCGCCGACATTGGCAGGGGTGGCTCCGCATGGCCAACTACTGGTAGCGTTGCTGAGACACGCAGTGCAACGGCTGTCGACGAATTTGAGGACTCAACGATGAGGCGGCTCGGCAAGACCCTCTGCGGTGCCGTCGCGGCATTCGCTCTAGCGGCGACGTCGCCAGCACCCGCCGCAACGCCCGCCGCGTCGCGGCCCTACAACATCATCTTCGTCCTGGTGGATGATCTACGCTTTGACGCCATGGGGTTCCTGACACCGGGCCTGAAGACGCCCAACATCGATTTCCTGGCCAAGAACGGGACCTACTTCCCCAACGCGGTGGTCACCTCGTCGCTATGTTCGCCTAGCCGAGCGACCATCTTGACCGGCCAGACCACTCGAAACCACCACGTGGTGGATAATACCAACTCGTCCGAGGCCGGGCTCACCTTCTTTCCGAAATATCTGCAAGAGGCCGGATATCAGACGGCCTTCTTCGGCAAATGGCACATGGGCAACGCCGACGACGGCCCGCGCCCCGGCTTCGACAAATGGGTCAGTTTCAAGGGCCAGGGCACCTATTTCCCGACCGAAGGCTTTACGTCCGCACAGGTCGCGGCGGGCCGGCGGCAAACGCTGAACGTCGACGGAAAACAAGTCGATCGCCAGGACTACATCACCGACGAACTCACGGACTATGCTCTGAAATGGCTGAGCGGCGGGCGTGATACGGCCAAGCCGTTCTTCCTCTATCTCAGCCACAAGGCCGTGCATTCCGACGCAACCCCGCCGCCACGTTATGCGACCCAATATGCCGATCTCGACATCAAAATGCCCGCGAGCATGGCCAACACGCCGCAGAACAATCGCGGCAAACCGATGTGGGTGCTGAACCAGCGTAACAGCTGGCACGGGGTGGATTTTCCGTACCATACCGACCGCGACATGCGGGAATACCTGCGCGACTATTACCGCACCCTCAGCCCGGTCGATGAGAGTCTGGGCCGGATCATGGTCGAGCTGAAGCGCCAGAAGCTGGATCAGAACACCATGATCGTCTTCTACAGCGACAACGGCTTCCTGATGGGCGAGCACGGCCTGATTGACAAGCGCAACGCCTATGAGCCGTCGGTGAAGGTGCCAATGGTGGTCTATGCGCCCGGCCTGATCCCCAAGGGTGTGGTGAACCCGGCGCGGGTGCGCAACCTGGACCTTGCGCCGACGTTCCTGGATGTGGCGGGTGTCAAAGCCCCCGGCCAGTTTGAGGGCCGCAGCGTCCTGCCCGTCGCCAGCGGTAAGGTCGCAGTCATGGACTGGACCGAGGACGACTTCGTCTATGAATACTATTGGGAATGGTCATTCCCGCAAACGCCAACCACCTTCGCCATCGCGCGCGGCCGGATGAAGTACATCCAGTACCACGGGGTCTGGGACACCGAGGAACTCTACGATCTGGCCAAGGATCCGGACGAGATGGACAACTTGGTCGACGACCCAGCGCATCTCCAGACCAAGATCGAGCTACGCAAACGGCTGTTCGAAGCCCTGGCCAACAAAGGCGCGGACCATGTGGTGCCGTTCACGGAACGATTCAGCGAAGGCGCCGTCTATCGTAACGAGAACGGGCCGGGGACGGCGGAAGCGCCGCCGCGCTGGCGGCGGGCACCCAACCGTCCGGACCGAATGAACGGCCTCTTCCCTCAGAGCCCGACCAAGCCGCCGGTGGGGAAAACGGCGCACCCCTGAGGTGCGCCGCAAGACACCGTCGACCTCGATGGCCTCCGAAGGGGCCTGGTGACTATCTCTTGGCGTCTTCGGCGGTCGAAGTGACAGCACCACCGACAGACTTCACGTCTTTGCCGGCACCTGAGACCGTGTTGCAGGCGGCGACGGAAAGACTGGCGGCAAGCACCGCGAGCATAAGGAATTGGCGCATATCGAATTCTCCATAGAAGGGGTTTAGAACCTGAGTTACGCGCGATGAGCTGCAAGGTTCCATGCTGGGCCTGGGTTGATGACGGAACCGGCCCGAGCGTCCGCTGGCGCGACCTTACGAGATACGATGACGGACTGGCCTATCGCCAGGACTGGCCTGAGCTCTGAGAGCCTATCCGATGCCCAGATAACCGAGCAGCCACAGGACGATCAGAACGACAGCAATCAGGACAATAACACTGCCTGCACCTGTTGCGCCGAACCGGCGATATCCAACATACCCGCCGCCGCCGCCCAGCAAAATTACGATCAAAATGATAAGTAGTAGTGTTGTCATTTATAGGCTCGCAGACATTTATTCGCGTTCAAAAGGGCGGCAAATTCAGTTCATCTAGATCGTAGCCTAGATATACTTTGCGATATCCGGGCTTCGAACGTCAGTCGGTTGCTTTGTGGATCGCGTCTTTGGCTTTCCCAAAAGCTTCCTTCACCGATCCCGCAACCTTGTCAGCCACGCCCTCGGCTTGCATCTTGCGATCACCAGACACCTTGCCGACAGTTTCCTTCAGCGTGCCGGCTGCTTTTTGGATCGCGCCGTCATTGGCTTCTTTGTTCATAAGTTCGTCCTCTGGAGTTGAAGTCTATTCTAAAACCCCCTGCTAGGAGGGAGGTTCCATGAGCCAGCGCGAAAGATCGGTAAGCCAGGCTTGCTGTGGCAGGACGCTAACGTTCGAATTTCATACCAATCTGGCGAAGCTGGAACCTGTCACTGTCTGGTGCGTTATTCGCAAAGACGAAAACGGAGACCACAATGCACAAGATAATTATTGCGACAGCGATGGCCGCGCTACTTTGCGGTTGCTCACCCCAAGTCAAAGACGAGGTGAAAAGTGCTGGCGACCACGCCGCCGAAGCCGCAGATCACACCGGCGCAGCGATATCCTCGTCTGCGGCGGTCGCGGATGAGGCCGCCGGGCGCGCAGCTGAAAATGCCAAGACCGCAACCAGTGATGCGGCCGCAAAGGCGGGCGCTGCGGTGGACGAAGCCGGCGAGCGGACCAGAGCCGCTGCTGAACATGCCGCCCGCAACACCAAAGCAGCGGCCAAAGAACTCACGAAGTAAAGCACCGCACTCTGCCGCGCCATTGGCAATGCGATGAGCGATGGGCGTCGAATTCCTATTCGACGCCCGACCGCCATAATTTTAGGACTTAGTGGGGGCATCCGTGCGGGTTTCTGACCCTCCAGGCAGGGCATCTCTCGCTGCAAGCACATCTACCAGGCTAACGGCGGGCGTCGCGCCGGTCATGCCCTCCTCCGAAGCCACCAGTCGGGCGCGGACGTCTTCCTCCCATTCTGCAAGCAGCGACTGCTTTTCGTCGGGCGATAACGTTGCATCCACAACGATATCGGCAGGCCGCGCATAGCGGCTTGAAGGGTCAACATCCTGGAGCGAATTTGTTGTTGTCGGATCGGTCATGGTGCTCTCGCTTCGTGTCTCGGGGGTGATCCGATACAAACGCTCGAGAAGGCCGCCTGTTCCGATTTCTCAACAGCGCGGGCTAGGCCGCGAGCGGGGGTGAGACAATCGGTGTGACCTCGTGGATCACCGCAACCCGCGCCCCTGGTTCAGCGTCAGAGATTTCCACCCTCGCGTTGAGTTGATGGGCCAGCGCGGCAACCAAGCTGGTGCCAAGGCCCGCCTTGGTCTTGGCGGTTTTCGTTGCGCTGCGCCCCACCCCGTCGTCGGCAACGCTGACCGTCCAATTGCCCGTGTTCGTCCGATACTCAACCGATATGTGGCCCGGCCGCTCACCGGGGAAGGCGTGCTTCAAGGAATTGATCACCAACTCGGTGACGATCAGCCCCAGGCTCACGGCCTCATGCGATGTCATGGTCGCTTGATCGGCGTGCGCGCTTATCGACAACTGCTTCGCGTTCCCGATCATCGAATCCGATAGGCTCTGGCACAGCTTGGACAGGTACGTACCGATGTCGACCTCGCCCAGAACGTCCTGCAACTGATCCTGAACGGTGGCCACGGACATGACGCGCGCGTGAGCGTCGTGGAGGTGTGCTCGGATTTCCTCCGATTTTACGGTGCGGGCTTTCAATAAAAGTACGCTAGCGACGATCTGAAGACTATTCGCGACGCGATGTTGCATTTCTAAAAGCAGGGTGGCGCGTTGTTGAAGCAAAGCGTCCTTATCATTGCTCAGCGTCGCAGCGTCCCTCTGGGCTCTGCGCAGATCAGTTACGTCTTCGATGGTAAGCACAACGCGAGGTTCCGCTGCCTCTTCATACTGAACGCGCTGTACGTTGAGCATCAACTGGCGCAGCGGGCGGCCCGGGCGGACCAAGTCGGCTTCGTAGTCGACGACCCCGGACTCTGCCGTCAGGCCGGCTTCAAGCAGGGTGCGCAGTTGCGGGATGCCCCATTCGCCGGTCCCGAGGTCGTCCAGCCCGCGGCCCTCGAGATGTTCCCGCGTGAGATCAAAGGTGGCGCAGAAGGACCAACTGGCGGCGATTACCCGCAACTGGCCGTCAAACATCACCAGTGGGATCTTAGAGGAGTTGATAAGCGCTTTGGCCAGAGCGATTCCGGCGTTCGATTTTTCGGGGTCCATTGGTAAAATTCCAGAGCCGACTTCCAGCCTGTCCAGACAAGCCGCAACCCACTCAAGTTAGGAGTGAGCACCCATTCCGCTATCTCGCCCTCAATATCTGGCAGGTACGCAATAGCGAAATGGGGCCCGAGGTCCTAGTAAAATTCGAAAATGCGCAAATGTTTTCGAATTTCTAATCTTTAGATCGAGTTCTGTTGATTTATATTTATCCTCGAACGCCAGAGTTTCTCATGTCGAGCTGAACATTTCTCATCACTGTATCGAGATTTGTGTTCAACCTGTTCATATCGCGTTCAGTTAGCCGTCCGTTGCGACGACGTGTATTCGTCTCGTCGCGTCGGATATCGCTAACCGCGCTCAGCGCGCGCTCGGCTTCAGACCGCGTCAGCCTGCGGTTCGAGCGAGCATCATGAATACGCTGTTCCAGCCAAGCTTCGCGGCGGTTGAGACCTTGGGGTGCCCCGCGCCAGAGGGTATCGCGGTCGTCGTTTCGATACTGCTGTTGAGTGTAGGAATCTGTGTCGGTCGAGGTCCAACGCCCACGGGCATCGTAATATCCATACACCTGACCCGCGCGCCAGCGGCCGTTCTCATCGTAGTAACCGGGCTGCGGATCCGGAATCCAGCGGCCGTCGGCGTCACGATGGCCGCTTGCCGCGCCGTCGCTCCACCGACCGTCGCGGTCGTACCGTCCGGTTGCGGGACCGGGAACCCAGCGGCCCTGGCTATCGTAGTGCCCGCTTGCCGCCCCTGCAGTCCAGCGCCCATCGGCGTCATAGTAGGCCGAGGCCGAGGCCGGGACCCAGCGGCCCTGGGCGTCGTAGTAACCACTAGCATCGCTTGCGCTGGCGGCGACCCAGCGTCCATTGCGATCATAATGACCGTTTGGTGTGCCATCGACCCAATTGCCGTCGCGATCAAAGTAGCCCTGGGCGTCAGCCCGCTCTACCGCGTTGGCATGCCAGTTACCGGTGCTGTCGTAGTATCCGTACGCATGGGCGCAATCGGCTTTGGGTTTGGCGATTTGATTGCCGAGCAAGGCACCGCCAAGTCCACCGACGACGGCGCCGGTGGTGCGGTCACCTCGACCTGCGATTGCGCTGCCGAGCAAGGCACCGATGCCGGCACCGGCAACCGTACCCGCGACGCGGCTGCCGCGATGTGTTTCGCAGTTGGTCTCGGCCACCGCGAGCGATGGGACAAGGGCGAGCGCGGCGAGGCCGGCGACGAAAAGGTGTTTGCGCATAGGAATTCGTTCCTGAATGACTGAAGCTTGTGTTCGAAGATAACTAACGCGGCTGGAGCACCGGTGTTCCGTCCGGCATCTAGCTGCCCCGCTTCCCCAGGGCGCGCACGTCTGCCGCAGCGGTAATTCGCTGGGCCTCCGCCACCAGGGTCGAGAGCGCCCGGTCTGGATCTGTTTTCCGGGCTGGCAGGCTGGTGGACTCCAGCATTTCGCGCAGCGCACGACGTCCGCGGCTAACCCGACTCTTGATGGTGCCTACGGCGCAGTTGCAGATTTCCGCCGTCTCCTCATAAGACAAATCGCCCGCCGCGATCAGGGTCAGAGCCTCGCGCTGGTCGTCCGGTAGGGTCGACATGGCGCGGCGCACATCATCCAGGTCCATCTGATGTGTCTGAGCGGGTTTGACCTGCAGGGTACGTTCCGCCGCGACGTCGTCATAGGGCACGCTGCGCCACGCACGCCTCAAGTCCGAGTAGAACAGGTTACGGGTGATCACGAACACCCAGGCTTTCATGCTGGTACCGGGGATGAAACGCTCTCGCGCCTTCCAGGCGCGGACCAGCGCCTCTTGTGCCAGATCGTCGGCCTTTGCTCGATCGTTCCGACAGAGCAAGCGCGCAAAGGCACGACCATGAGGGATGAGCTCTTCAAGTTGGAGGCGAAAGGCTGCGTCGGCCAAGGCCGCTGGCGGCGTCATTTGCCGCCCTCCAGATCTGAACCGCCGGGCAGGCTTGAGAACAGGTGCGCGAAGGCTTCCGGGAGCGGCTCCTCGACGACCGACGCATAGAGAGATTTGAGCGTCTGCCCGATCATGCCTTGCCGAACTAAAGCGTCTCGATTTTCGGCAACACTAGGCGTCCCCATTTGACGAAATATAAGTATCGGAGAGAATTTATCCAATTTTTTGACCTGTACGGCTAATAATTCGGAAAATTTTTTTTGATTTCAAGCGTACTGAAATCCGCTATTATTAGTAACTCGATATAATTTTTGGAATGTGCAAAATATAAAAACGGAGATTTGAACAATTTGTTCCAATAATATTTGCTTGGAACAAAATTCCGGCAGAGGCGTTTACACAACGCGCCGAGTGGTGCTCGCAGAAACTGGGAGACTGGATGTCGAACTCAACACAGGTGGCCGCGCATCTGCCACTTCTTCGCCGCTGCGCGCGCGCGGTTACGGGGTCTCAGTCGCTCGGAGACGCCTATGTGCGATCTGCCCTTGAGGTGTTGGTCGGAACGGACTTGACGCTTGACCCAGGCCTGCCTTCGAGGGTCGCGCTCTATCGCTTGTTCCACAAAGTCCTGGGTTCGCTGGCCGGACTGGATCGCGGCGAGGGATTTGGGACAGCGACCACACCGGAAGACCGACTTCAGGGGCTCAGTCCAGCGAACCGCCAGGCGTTATTGCTGTCCGCAGTTGAAGGGTTCTCATTCCTTGAGATCGGTCAAATTCTGGACATCGACGCGACGGCGGCTGAGCAATTAGCGCTTGCCGCTCAGATTGAGATCGAGCGCGAGCTGGCGACTGAGGTGCTGGTGATCGAGGACGAGATGATCATCGCGATGGACATTTCCAGCCTGCTCCAGGAGCTTGGACATAGTGTTCAGGGCATCGCGCGGACCCGCACTGAAGCCATAAGCGAGGCGACAAAGCGCCGACCAGGGCTCGTGCTCGCAGACATCCACCTCGCCGACGACAGCTCCGGTGCCGATGCCGTCGCAGATATCCTGAAGATGTTTGATGTCCCCGTCGTGTTCGTCACCTCGCACCCAGAGCTGATGCTGACAGGTAGCGGATCGGAGCCCACCTATCTGGTCACCAAGCCCTTCGACCGAAACGCCCTGAAGGCGACCATCGACCAAGCTCTATTCTTCCATCGGTCTCCGGCTGATCGGATCCTCATCGCAACCGGTTGACGCCGACCGCTCAAACCCGCTCAATTGATCAAGGCTCCGAAAAGGAGCCATAGCGGAGAGGGAGCGAAATGGCCGCCAGTAGATTTCCTGTGCAAGAGGGGCACATCCTGATGTTTGCCCGGTCGGTGGGCGATGAGAACCCGGTCTATTCCGACGAGGCCTATGCCAAGACCACCGAGGCCGGAGGCATCATCGCCCCGCCGACCTTCGTGCAGTCCTCGGCCCAGTTTGACCCGGATTATTTCCTGCGGCCCAAGGCCGGCAAACCCTGGTTTGGCTCTGGTAAGAACCCGACCGGCGTGACCCGCACGGAAGGCGGCGGCGGCGGCGGTGGGGGCGGCCTGCATGCCGAGCAGCACTATGAATATCACCGCCCGCTGCGGGCCGGAGATGTACTCACAGCCAAGACTTTCCCCGGCAAGACCTGGGAGAAGGAAGGCCGCCGTTCGGGCAAGCTGGTGTTCTCGGAATCTGTCACCGAGTACCGCGATGAAAAAGGCGAACTGGTGATCACCGCCCGCGGCGTCGGTGTACGCACCGAACGTCCCGTCGAGCAGAAATAAGGGAACGCGTCATGGCTCTGAAAGCAAGCAAGCTGAAGGTGGGCGATGTCCACACCGCGCAACTGGTCGAGGACCTGAAGCGCACCCAGATCGTGCAATATGCCGGATCGTCCGGTGACTACAATCCGCTGCACACCGACGAGATCTTCACCACCCAGGTCGCAGGCTATCCCAGCGTGTTCGCGCACGGGATGCTGACCATGGGTATGACCGGCAAGATGCTGACCGACTATGTCGGCGACGCTCGGTTGACCAAATACGGTGTACGCTTCACCAGCCAAGTCTGGCCGGGCGACACCCTGGAGGCCAAAGCCACAGTGAAGGCGTTGACTGAGCGGGACGGCATGACGCTGGTCGAACTGGACGTCTCGACCACCAACCAGAACGGCGTCGAGGTGCTGGCTGGCTACGCGGA
>JAYTWT010000535.1:0-3410 GCA_043743295.1 Alphaproteobacteria bacterium
CCGTAAAACGCCGAAGCGTACTTGGCCGCATAGGACATGATCATCACGTCCTGAAGTCCTTCGGCCTCCAGCGCCGTGCGCAATGCCCCGCATCGCCCATCCATCATGTCGGACGGCGCCAGGATGTCGCATCCGGCTTTGGCCTGCATGATGCCCTGAGCGACTAGGGCTTCGATGGTGGAGTCGTTGAGGACGCGCCCGTTCTCGATCAGCCCGTCGTGGCCGTGGTCGGTGAAGGGGTCCAGCGCCACGTCGCACATAATCCCGACTTCGGGCGCGGCATCCTTCATCGCCTTGACGGCGGTGGCGACCAGACCGTTCGGATCAGCGGCCATGCTGCCCGCCGCGTCCTTCTTGGCCCCGTCGATATGTGGGAAGACGGCGATGGCCGGGATGCCTAGGGCCCGGGCTTCCTTAGCCGCCGCGGCGCAGTCCTTCACTGAAAGCCGGCTGATCCCTGGCATCGAGCCCACCGGGATCGTCCCTTCGCCCTCATGCACCACCATCGACCAGATCAGATCGGCGGGGGTGAGGACGGTTTCGCGCACCAAGCGACGTACCCAGTCGGCCTGACGAAGACGACGCAGGCGTAGGGCGGGATAGGCGGCGAGCGGGGCATGGGTCATAGCGCGGGTTTGGACCCGAGGATCGGTCTGGCGCAAGGCCTCAATAACGCATCACCCAGCCCGTTGACCAAGCGCTCGTTGTGTTTGATCTACGATAACTGTAGATATTGAAATATCTGTATGGTTGGAGCAGATTCCACGTGAACGCAAAACGCGGCAGGTTGGTAAGTGGCGGTCGCCTCCAGGTTCCGGCGGCGTTTCGGCAAGCCATGGGCGTCGCGGACGGCGATGCCCTGATCATAGAACTGGTCGACAACGAGCTACGCGTCCGCCCTCTGCGTGACGCGCTGGCCCGTGTCCGCCAGCGCCTTGCGCCCTACGTTACCGGCGGCGCACGGCTTTCGGACGAACTGATCGCTGATCGCCGCGCCGCGTCTGGGGATGAGTGAGTTGGCCTATGTGCTCGACGCCTCGACGCTCTTGTGTGTGATGGGCGGTGAACGTGGAGCGGACGCTGTAGAGGCCTTGATGCCCGATGCGGTCATCGGTGCCGTTAATCTCAGCGAAGTCGTTGCAAAACTTCAGGAGCGAGGTGTTCCGGATGACGCGATTGATGCAAGCATCGATGACCTCGGCCTCACTGTCATTCCCTTCGACGCAGACCAAGCCATCCGCGCCGGAAAGCTCCGCACGTTGACACGAGGCTCAGGTCTGTCGCTCGGCGGCCGCGCCTGTCTGGCCCTGGCGGCAGCCACCGGCGCGACAGCGCTGACGACGGATCGTGCATGGGCGGGATTGGGTGTGGATATCCGGGTTCACGTGGTGCGGGCATAATTCCGGCCCAGTTGCGAAGGCGAAGGCGAAGGCGCGGACGATTGACGCGAAAGGAAAATCACTCGCAAATATGTAAATGATGGGGGGCGAACCATGGCCTATCAGGATCACAGCCGGCGTGGCTTTCTCGGCGTGCTTGGCGCGGGTTTTGGCGGAGTGGCATTCGCAGCGGGGCAGGATGAGCCTGAGCTGTTGGTGATCAACGCTAAGGTCCACACCGTGGATCCGGCCCTACCCAAGGCCGAGGCCTTCGCGGTTAGCGGCAGCCGGTTCACCGCGGTTGGCTCCAACGATGCGATCAGGGCATTGGCCGGACGCCGCACCCAGATCTACGACGCCAAGGGGATGACAGTCGTTCCCGGATTTATCGACTGCCACAATCACTGTTACGGCGAGCCGCTGCTGTATGAGGTTCTGGTCGGCAACCCTTTCGAGGTCGAGTTCGTGACCATCGACAGCATTGTCGCGAAACTGCGCGCCAAGGCCGTAACCTTGCCGCCGGGTACCTGGGTCGAGGGATTTTTCTACGACGACACCAAAGTCAAGGACGGCCGGCCGCTTAATCGGCGCGACCTGGACCGGGTCTCGACCGAACATCCCGTGATCGTGCGGCATCGCGGCGGGCACACTTGGTTTTACAATTCCAAGGCGCTGGCGATGGCTGGCGTCACCCGCGCGACGCCCGATCCGGCTGGCGGGACCTATGACCGCGACGCCTTGGGCGAACTTACTGGCCGGGTCACCGACCGTGCAAACGCGCCGTTCGAAGCTGTCGGCCAGCGGCCCAGCTTTTCTCCGGAGGAACGGGCTCGGCGGACACGGGACGGGCTGGCGCACATCTCGCGGCAATTCACTCGCTACGGCTTGACCAGCGTACATCATCAGGGTGGCGATCTATTTGCCTTGCAGGATGTGCGCGCGCGCGGCGACCTGCGCCACCGCGTCAGCTACGAGGCCGACGGTGAGGTGCTGGAGGGCATGATCCGCACCGGCCTCAAGACCGGGTTCGGCGATGAGTGGATCAAACTCGGTGCCACGTTAGAGCACGCCGTCGACGGCTCGTTCTCTGAACGCACCATGCGGATGAGTCGCCCGTTCCCGAATGTCACGCCGCCCTATTCAGGCAATCTCACCGAGACGCAGGAGGTGCTGAACGCCTGGGTAGAGCGTGTTCACCGCGCCGGTATTGACGTCAATTGCCACGCCAACGGCGACGTCGCGATCGGCAATGTGCTGACAGCGCTGGAGCGAGCGCAGGCACTCTACCCGCGCCCAGGTGCGCGGCCGAAAATCACCCATTGCACGATGGTAAACGCCGACCTGATCCGGCGTATCAAGGCGGCCAATGTGACGCCAGCCTGCTTCACCACCTATGCCTACTACAACGCCGACAAATTCCACTTCTATGGCGAGGAGCTGATGCGGAA
This sequence comes from Alphaproteobacteria bacterium, assembly GCA_043743295.1. Classification (GTDB taxonomy): domain Bacteria; phylum Pseudomonadota; class Alphaproteobacteria; order Caulobacterales; family Caulobacteraceae; genus Phenylobacterium. The sequence goes on from JAYTWT010000535.1 coordinate 2,828, forward strand.
CTTCATGGCCTTCCGTAGCTTCTTGGACGCAGGCGTGCCGGTGGCGGCGGGCTCAGACTTCCAGCCCGGCCCCTTCGCGCCCCTGATGGGGATCCAGGGCATGGTCACTCGGACAGGCTGGAACGGCGAGACCTGGGGCGCGAACCAGCGGATTACGGTGGCCGAGGCGATCCGGATCAACACCTTGCACGGTGCCTACGCGTCACATGAGGAAACCATCAAGGGCTCGATCAGCGTCGGCAAGCTGGCGGATTTCGTGGTGCTGGCTGAGGATCCCCACACCGTTGATCCGTCAAAGATCAAAGATATACAGATCGTCCGCACGGTCACCGGTGGAACGGTGATGCACCAAGCTTGATTGACAGTCCCGGCGTGAGGCGTTCATGCCCCACCCCATGGACTTCAACCTCACCGACGACCGTATGGTTGCCCGAAGATCACGTCCGATTTACGACCGCGCCGCGCCTCTGCGACAGGCGACGCAAGAACGCGGCTTTGACGCGCTCCAGAAAAGCCCGGCTGATCGCCCCGATGGCGGGCTCACCCGTCAAGTAGATCGACGCACTCTCAACATCTTCATTGG
>JAYTWT010000536.1:0-3509 GCA_043743295.1 Alphaproteobacteria bacterium
CTCTTCGTCAATGCGAGCTGTTCGCAATAAGCGAGAGACGACCTTAGGCGCGTGCCGAACGACGCCGCAGCCACATGGTAACGCCGGTTAGGCCCAAGACTGCCGGGGCTAAACCGCCCAAGACGATGATCGTCTGCCAAACAAAACCCATATCGGTTCCATCGTGGATCCGGCGCACAAGCTTCGAAATTGGGTCAGAGCCGCCGCCAGCGCGAGGATTGCGCGCTTCCAGGGTCGTTTGCCCGGTGACATCCACAACCGTGATGATGACCGGATCGCCGGACGCCGTCGCCTTGAATTCGACCCGCCAAGCAGGGGTCCTGCCTGTCGTTGGAACCCGGACCTGCGCCAACGTTGCAGACGGTGCCTGACCCCTCGCGAGGTCGACGGCTTCAGAGATCGACAGGCGGGGCGTCTCAAGGGGTGGGGCGAAACGGACGGCGTCCGGCGCGCGCGGCGGGGGTTGCGGCAAGCCGAAGACGGCGCGACTGGTCTGCGGGAAGGAGATGTAGACGCCGGTCAATGACAGTATCGCTAACGGCAAGCAGATCCAAAATCCCACGGTGTGATGAAGGTTGAACATTGTCGAGGCGCTGCGCCGCCAGCGAAGGCCGCCCAAAACACCCCCGCCCCTCGGCCACCAAAGCCAGAGCCCTGTGGCGCTGGAGATGAACATCGCCCACCCCAGCCAGCCCACGACTTTGCGGCCGATTTCCGGGATCAGCAGCGTACCGTGGACCCTGTGCAACACCATGCTGAAGCCTTTGGCGACCTCGGCGGTGTCCAGCACGCGGGCCGTGGGTGGGTCGATCCAGACGTTGAGTGTGCGCAGTCGTCCTCCGGGTCCCGACGCGCCTGCCAGCCGGCCAACGGCCACGATGGGATCGCCCGCCTTCTGCGGCAGCCGAATTTCGGTAAGTTTGGCGCGGCCCGCGAAGGCGCGGTCTGCAGCCCGAACGTAGACGTCGACGGGCTGCAAAGCCGTCGAACCGGTGACGGCGTATCTCTGGGCATAGAGCGCTCGGTCGAGGGGGGCGTGCCAGACGAGCACCGCACCCGTGACGCTGATCGGGACCAATACGACAAGCAGGCCCACCCCCAGCCATAGATGCACGTGGCGCCAGAGGCGTCGTAGGCTCGTAAGCGTGGTCATCGACGGAGGCTCCAGGCAGGATCGCGTATTAATGCGAATAGTTCGCAAACGCAATAATCTCCCTGGCTGGATTGAGCGTTACCCGCCGCGGGCGACGAACCAACCGTTGCGGAACCCAGCGTCGGCCTTGCCGTAGGTGAAGGGCTCGCCCTTGTCGGTGAGGAACGAACCGCCTGCCGCCTCGAGTACCGCTTGGCCCGCCGCGACGTCCCATTCCATGGTTGGGCCGTGGCGCGGATAGATGTCTGCAGATCCTTCGGCGATCCGGCAAAGCTTGATCGAGGAGTCCATCGGCTCCGGGGTGTCGAACCCGTACTCAGCGGCCAGTTTCTGCAGGGTTTCCGGCTTCATGGTGTGGCTCACCAGGGCAATCGCGGAACCCTTGGGCCACACCCGGACATGCACGGCCTGAGTTGGACCGCCATTCACGCGCTTCAGCACACCGCCCTGATGGGTAAACCAAGTCTCGCCGCTGGGCGGCGCGCAGACGGCACCCGCCACGGGCCTACCGTCCTGGATCAGGCCGATATTGACGGTAAAGTTGGGGTCGCCCCGAATGAAGGCCTTGGTCCCATCCAGCGGGTCCACCAGAAAGAACCGAGGTCCTATGGCGTCAGGCGTGCCAAACTCGCTGGCGTCTTCCTCGGAAATCACCGGAATGTCCGGGAACCGGCGGGCCAAGTGCTCCAGGATCAGCTTCTCGCCGCGCTGGTCAGCGACGGTGACGGGGCTCTCATCGGCTTTGCTCATGACCGCCACGCCGGACCGCCAGAGGGGTAGGATCAGCGCAGCGGCAGCTTCGCAGATTTCGGCAAGGGCCAAGCCAATATCATTTGGATCGCTCAATTTGCTCTCAGCCCATCTGGTTCGTGTCTGGGCTCTAGTAAGGGCCACCAAGCGTTTCCCCAAGGCGCAAATCAGCCCAATCCTGCCACCATGACCGAGATTACCGACGTGCCCGCGATCCGACCCGCCGAGATTGCCGCCTATCTCGCCGCGCGCATGTGCCATGACTTCATCAGCCCCGCGAGCGCGATCAGTTCGGGATTAGATTTGCTGGACGACCCGTCGGCCCAGGACATGCGCGAGGATGCCATGGGTCTGATCGCGTCGTCGGCTAAGAAACTGGTCGACCTCTTGTCATTTTGCCGCGTCGCATTCGGCGCCTCGGCTTCGGCAGAGACGTTTGATGTTCGCGAGCTCCAGAAGCTGGCGGGCGGCATATTCGGCCACATGCGGGCGAACCTAGAATGGGCAGTCGGGACTCCAGCGGTTGGCAAACCGGCGGCGCGCGCCCTCCTGAACCTGGCGCAGATGGCGGGTGCTGCCCTGCCGACCGGGGGGATAGCCCGCGTGCAGGCGGCGGTGGACGGTGAGACGATCGTGATCGCTATCGAGGCCGAAGGACCGCGTGCACGGCTGCGGCCCGAAGTCCTTGCGGGCCTTCGCGGTGAGCCGTTGGGCGAGGGGCTGCATGGCCATTGGGTGCAGGCCTACTATGTGCACCTGTTCGTCGCCGACGCAGGCGGTCGGGTGCTAGTCGAGGTCCTGGAGGACCGTGTCACTTTCGCCGCAACCGTCCCCGCATAAGCTCAAACGCGCCGTTAACCCGGATCACCCCAGAAGGTAGGTTCGTCGTCTGGAGCGCGTCGCACCTTGAGAACCTGCCTTGTCGTCGATGACAGCCGCGTGATCCGCAAGGTCTCGCGCCGCATCCTCGAAGATCTCGGCTTCGAGGTCGCCGAGGCTGGAGATGGCGTGGAGGCCTTGGCCTGGTGTAGCGCCATGATGCCGGACGTCATCCTGCTAGACTGGCTGATGCCGGTGATGGACGGCCTGGAATTTCTTGACCGCCTCCGAGCCGAGGTCGGCGGCACCCAGCCGAAGGTGGTCTTCTGCTCCGGCGAAACCGATCTGGATCGCATTCGTCAAGCCCTCGACCACGGCGCTGATGAGTACATCATGAAGCCCTTCGACGGCTCCATCGTTGCTGGAAAGTTGCGGGACCTGGGCCTGCTCCAGGATCGCGCCGCATGATTGATCCCCTGGACCGATCCTTTCTGGCGGCGCTCTGCTTGGCTCGAGCAGGCCTCAGTGTCGATCCCGGCAAATCCTACCTGATTGAGAGCCGTTTAGGGCCGGTCGCCCGGCGCGAAGGGTTTGCCTCACCCGAAGCCCTGATCACCGCGCTGCGCAGCCAGCCGGATGACCGAATGGCCTGGGCGACGGTCGAGGCCATGACTTTGCCCGAGACGGAATTCTTCCGCGACCGACCGATGTTCGAGTATCTCGCTCAGGCGGTGTTGCCGCAGTTGGCGCGCCGACGTGCGGGTGCCCCGGTGCGCATTTGGAGCAT
>JAYTWT010000537.1:0-2095 GCA_043743295.1 Alphaproteobacteria bacterium
CGGTGGGGTTGCGAGCGCGGAACACATGGACGGTGGTGAAATCCCACAGCGCGGAGATCACTTCATCGCTGACGCCGGACAGGATTCGGGCAGTTTCGATCCCGCCTGCGCCGTTCTCCAACCGCTCCTTGGCGATCATCCGGCCCCGGAACAGGGCAGCCTTCAGGATATCCAGCGCCGCCTTACGCTGTCCCGGCTCATCGCCGATCCGCTCCAGCGCCGCTGTGGTCAACTGACTACGCAGCCGCACCCCGTCGACGACGTACTCCAGGCGGGTGGGTTTAAGGCGAGTGACCATGATTGGGGAGGGTATAGGACGCTTCGTCGATGGGCGCTTGCGTTCTCAGGGCTGGATCAGGAGTTCCTTGAGGCTCTGCGTCCCATCCCAGAGCACCGCGCCCCATCCGGTCGCACGCGCCGCTGCGACGTTGGCGGGCGTATCATCGATGAGGAACAAGTCGCTCGGCGCAAATTCGGTCTTCGCCACGACGGCTGAAAAGAACGCCGGGTCCGGCTTGCGCGCGCCCACGTCCGCCGAATAGTGCATGGCGTCGAACCGTTCACTGAGCCCGAGGGAGGTCCACAGATAGGCCGCGCGATGATGCTCCTGGACGGTAGCCAAGTGCAGTTTGACCCCCTCCGCGCGCAGGCCCGCCAGGTCGGCCAGCAAATTCTGATCCAGCGCGGCATCCTTCTCGAACCAGTAGGCGGCGAGCTGATGACTGGTCAGGTGGGGCGCGTGAGTAGCAAGGACCGGCGCAAGGCGTTCGTGCAGGTCGGCCTTACCCAGCACGACGTCCGGCCAGTGCGGTTGAAAAAACTGGGCCTGAAGAACCGCCGCCGAGATCCCAAGGTCGGCCTCCAGGTTCGCAGCCCATCCGCCCGGCGGCGTCCGGATCACCACGCCGTCGACGTCGACCATGAGCGACTTCACCCCAACAGTCCCTTTAGCCGGTAGAGCGCGGCGATGGCCTCGCGGGGGCTCATACCGTCGGGGTCGAGGTCGCGTAGGGCAGTATCCACCTTGCTGGGACCGTAGCTGACCGCCGGCTCAGCCACTGCGGCGAAGAGGGGCAGGCCATCGAGGTTGGCAGGTCCGGAGGCTTCCTTTTCCAGCCGCTCGAGTACCTGCCGCGCTCGAGCCACCACTGGCATCGGCACGCCCGCCAGCTTGGCCACTTGGACACCATAGGACCTGTCCGCTGGGCCCGGGCCGGCCTCGTGCAGGAAGATCAGGTCGCCGTTCCACTCCTTGGCCTTCAGGCTAAGGTTAGAGACATGGGCCAGCCGTCCCTCGAGCACCGCCAGCTCGTGATAGTGGGTGGCGAACAGGGCGCGGCAGCGGTTGGTCTCGTGCAGGGCCTCGGCGCAGGCCCAGGCGATGGCCAGGCCGTCGTAGGTGGCCGTGCCGCGCCCGATTTCGTCCAGGATCACTAGGCTGCGCGGTGTCGCCTGAGTCAGAATGGCGGCGGTCTCCACCATTTCCATCATGAAGGTCGAACGGCCCCGCGCCAGATCGTCGCCGGCCCCGACGCGGCTGAACAGCCGGTCCACCACCCCCAGGCGTAGGCGCTTGGCCGGGACGAAACAACCGGACTGAGCCAGGACCGCCAGCAGCGCGTTCTGGCGCAGGAAGGTGGACTTGCCGGCCATATTGGGCCCGGTGACGATGGAGAGCCGCGCGCCACCGATCCCGGCACCGTCCAGTCGGCAGTCATTGGGCGTAAAGGGATCGCCCGCGCGCCGGACCGCCGCCTCGACCACCGGATGTCGCGCAGCTTCCGCCTCGAAAGCGGTGGAGCGGTCGAGGATGGGTCGGGTTGCGCCCACATCATCGGCCCACTCGGCCAGGGCCGAGGCAACGTCGAGAGTTGCAGCAGCCCGGGCGGCGGCCTGGATCGGTTGGGCCACGCCAATCGCCGCCTCGCGCCAGGCTTCGAAGGTGTCCAGCTCAATGGCCAGCGCCCGTTCGGCGGCCTGAGCAATTTTTGCGTCCAGCTCAGCCAGCTCGACGGTGGTGAAGCGGACCTGATTGGCCAGGGTCTGGCGGTGGATGAAGGTCGCGTTTAGCGGCGCCGTCATCAACGGCTCAGCC